>CALNBU010000919.1 GCA_937875615.1 uncultured Archangium sp. | reverse complement strand
CGCAGCGCTGGTCTGCCGCGCAGGCTGCACAGGCTTCACCACCGAGGCCACAGGCGGCGTCGTTGCGGTTTCGGACACACTGGTCCGCCTCGTTGCAGCACCCGGTGGCGCAGCTCTCGGGCGTGCAGTAGCGGGCCGGGCCGCAGGACGCCGCGGACGCGGTGACGAGGCCCGTGAGAACTCCGAAGATGAGCGCGCGTCGTGGGTTCAAGGTCACCTCAGCGGGGCCGCTTGAAACAGAGGTAGGTGGCGCCGCCGCCGACGGAGTTGCCGCTCTGCACCACCGGTGGACGGAAGGTGGCTACCACCAGCTCCCAGCCCTCTTCGCCGGCCTTCTGCAGCTGCGGGTTGGTGGCGCTGGGGACCCCGTCGACGTCGGTGCACCAGTGCTCCCACTTGCGAACGGGCGGTCCGTCCGCGCGGGCGCGGGGCACCTGGAAGGCCAGGGTGCTGACACACCCGGCGAGGAAGGTGGCGGCGAGCAGCCAGCGGGTCGAGCGGGTCATTGGCCTTGTCTCCGGTAGGTGTGAATGACGGCGGTCGCGGTGTCGGTCTCGGTGTTGATTTCGCGGCCGCTCAGGATGAGCCCGTCGGGCGTCCCCTTGACGGCTTCCCAGCGGATGTTTCCCCTGAAGCGGGAGGTCGGCAGCTCGAAGTCTCCCCAGGCGTTGCCATCGAAGTAGACGATGCGCTGGGCGTTGTCCCCCACGGCGAACACCTCTCCGGTGGGCAGCACGTCGAGGCGGGCGAGCCCGAAGGGCGCGGTGTAGACGACGTCGAAGCCACCATCTTCCTGGCGGGCCAGAATCTGGCCGCGGCGATTGGAGACGAAGGCGTCGTTGTCGCGCGCGAGGACGTAGACCTGCTCCTCGACGCCGCCGATGGAGACGAAGCCGTCGCCGTAGCGGTCGACGATGGTGGGCGAGCCCACCCGTTGACCGAGGTGATTGAAGATGTACCCGGTCGCCAGGTTCGAGCTGGGGTGGCCGTAGTTTCCACCCACCGCGTACACCTGGCCGCTCGGCGTCACGTAGACGTCGCTCAGGTACATGTTCGGGTAGGTCGAGGGGTCGGTGACCTCGTACATGGCCTCGCCGCCGTCGGCCTCCCGGACCCACTGGTGGATGGCCATGGGGTAACCGACCGCCCACGCGAGCTCCGATGACACCGGCCAGACCGCGTACAGCCAGGGGTTGCTGGGGCCGCCGTCGAGCCCGACGCCGTAGCAGTGGCGCGTGCTGGAGCCGTTGACGATGTGGGTCGCGCACGACCGGTAGCTGAGCCAGTAGTCGTCGTCGGACACGCCGCTGACCTGGCGGGCCTCGGTCGTCGAGGAGGTGAAGGCGGTGACGGGGACGCCGCCATCGGGGCCCGGGAAACGCAGCTCGTAGTGGGTGTACGCGCCGGAGGCGTTCTCGAAGCTGGCGTACACGAAGAAGTCCGAGCGGGAGTTGGCCTTGATGCCGGGGGCCACGATGTTGTGGTGGCTGACCTGCGTCGAGGACCAGTCGAGCTCCGGGCAGAGGAAGCTTTGGCAGCTCTCGCCGCCGTAGCGCGCGGAATAGACGCCGGGCGCGCCGCCGAGAGCGTCCACCACAAGCCCC
>CALNBU010000918.1 GCA_937875615.1 uncultured Archangium sp. | reverse complement strand
GCCGGCGACGGGCTGGCCTGCGTGCGCGTGGAGTCGCTGTTCCTGCTGACCGAGCTGGAGTGGACGCTGGCGCACGAGTTCGCGCACCTGGTGCACGAGGTGCTGCCGGCCTCGTTGCAGCAGGCGCTGCGCGACGCGTGGCGCCGGGCCTGCGGGGTGGAGTTCGCCTTCGACGCGTACCAGCTGCACGACGAGTACGAGTTCTTCGCGGTGACGTACACCCGCTGGCTGACCCGTCGCTACCGGCTCCCGGTGGAGCTGGAGGTCGACCGCGACGGTCACCTCGACCGGGCGCTGCGCGTCATCGACCGCGTGTGCGGCTGAGGTCCTCCAGGCCCAGCGCGGCGCGCACCTCGGCGGCCCGCTTGCCTCCGAAGCGCGCCTTGACCTGCGGCAGCGTGCCGAAGCTGCGCGTCACCATGCGGTCGATGTAGAGCGTGCCGTGCAGGTGGTCGACCTCGTGCTGGAGGATGCGCGCCGGCCAGCCCGAGACCCGCCACGTCTGCGGCTGGCCGTGCTCGTCGAGGCCCGACACCTCCACCTCGTGCCAGCGCTCGACGTAGCCCGCCCAGCCGGCCACCGAGAGGCAGCCCTCGAAGAAGCCGACCTGCGTCTCGCCCACCGGCGTCAGCACCGGGTTGATGAAGACGCGCACCGGCACCGGCACGCGCCCCCGCTCCGCGCGCTCCTCGTCGCTCAGCGAGGCCATCGACTCGGCCCGGTCCTCCAGCACCAGCACCTGCAGCGGCACGCCGATTTGAGGCGCCGCCAGCCCCACCCCGGGGGCGGCGCGCATCACCTCCACCATGCGCGTCAGCAGCGCCTGGAGCTCAGGGGTGGCGATGCGCTCGGGCGAGACCGGCTGGGCCGGGCTGCGCAGCACCGGGTCGCCGGCCTGGACGATGGGCTGGGGCTCCATGGGGACTCCGTGCGTGGGCGCGCGGTGGACGCACGCGGTGAGGGCCAGCGGAAGCGTGAAGAGGAGGGCGCGCATCAGGCCAGGCGCGCCAGCGTGTCGTGCGCTTCGCGGGCCAGGTCCTCCACCAGCTCGGCCATGGGCTTGACGGCGTCAATCTGCGCCACGCCGTGGCCGGCGCTCCAGATGTCCTTCCAGCGCTTCGCGCCCTCGGGGCTGCGGTCGGGCGAGAAGTCGGCGGGCACCGTCGACTTGAGGAAGTTGGCGTGAATGCCCGAGACCTGGTCGGTGTAGACGATGTCTTCGGGCGTGGCGTCGACGACCCGCTGCTTGTACCCGTCGACGGCGCCGCACTCGGTGGAGGCGATGAAGCGGGTGCCCAGGTAGCAGAGCTGCGCGCCCAGGGCGAGCGAGGCCACCACCTGCTGGCCGGTGCTGATGGCGCCCGCGGCGATGATGGGCACGTTGAGCGCCTGCGCCAGCCAGGGGAAGAGCGCGAAGGGCGAGACGCGCCCCGCATGTCCGCCCGCACCCGCGGCCACCGCGATGAGGGCGTCGACGCCGGCGGCCGCCGCCTTCTGGCCGTGCTTGAGCGAGATGACGTCGTGGAAGACGAGGCGCTGGCGCGCGTGGAGCTGCCGCACCACCGCGGTGGGGTCTCCGTAGCTGGTCACCACCACCGGCACGTCGAGCGCCAGGCAGGTGTCGAGGTCGGCCTGCACCCGCTCGGGGGGCGTCAACCCCAGCGTCAGGTTGATGCCGATGGGCTTGTCGGTGCGCGCGCGCACCCAGGTGAGATCTTCGCGGAAGGCCTCGGGCGTGCGGGCGTTGAGCGACGGCATGCAGGGGAGAATCCCCGCCTCGGCGCCGGCCACCAGCATCTCCTTGTTGGAGATGAGGAACATGGGGGCGGCCACGAAGGGGTACTTGAGGCCCAGCTTCCTGCTCAGCGGCGTGTCGAGCTTCATGGCGCTAGACTTAGCTGCGATGTCGAAGGCCTTCACCAGCGAAGAGACACCCGACGAGGCGGTGCTGGGGCGCACCGTGTCGCGCGCGGCCCGCGGCGCCGAGCGGCCGATGACGCCCGAGGGCTACCAGGCGCTGCTGGCGGAGGTCGAGCGCCTGCGTGTGGCGAAGGTGGCGGCGGAGGCGCTGGAGCGCGCCGGGCTCGAGCATCGCCTGGCGCTGTTGACGGCCACGGTGGAGAGCGTGCGGGTGGTGGAGCCGCCGCCTCCCGACGGGACGGTGCGCTTCGGCGCCACGGTGACGTTGAGGTGGGACGACGGGCGCGCGCAGGTGCTGCGGCTGGTGGGCCCCGACGAGGCGGATGGCGCGGGGAAGGTCAGCGTGGAGTCGCCGTTGGCGCGCGCGCTGCTGGAGCACCGCGAGGGCGATGAGGTGGAGCTGGTGTTGCCGCGCGGGGAGGTCAGCGCCCGCATCACCAGGGTGCGATGAAGGGCCGCGCGCGGAGCCGGCGCCTCTCGGCGCTGTTGACGCGCATCACCGCCTGCACCCACTGCGCGGCGTCGCTGCC
>CALNBU010000917.1 GCA_937875615.1 uncultured Archangium sp. | reverse complement strand
GTGGTGCCCATGGGCGTGTCACCCAGCACCACCGCGACCTCCGACTCGAAGTCGATGCCCCAGGCGGCGTCGCGCACCACGATGTCGCCGCGCGGCGCCACCATCTCCGAGGTGCCGCCCTGGTACACCAGCGGATCCGACTCCAGGGTGGGCGGGAGCTCGGCCTTGCGCGCCCGGCGCACCAGCTTCACGTGGTTGAGGTACGCGGAGCCGTCGACCCACTCGTAGGGCCGGGGCAGCGGCGCCAGCAGCGCGGTCGGGTCGAAGGGCTCGCCCTTCACCGCGCCCTGCTCGAGCTGCTCGGCCAGCGCGCGCAGCGCCGGCTCCACCGCGGACCAGTCGTCGAGCGCCGCCTGCAGCGTAGGGGCGAGGTGCGCCGCGCGCGTCCAGACCGAGAGGTCGCGCTTCACCACCACCAGTTCGCCGTCGCGTTTTCCGTTCTTCAGAGTGCCGAGCTTCATGACGAATCGGGTGGATACCTTGGAAAGACCTTGCCCGCCGCCCCTTTTCAGCCAGAAGCTCAGGGCTTCATGGCCGAAGAGGTGGGGCTGTCCCCGGTCCATCGCATCATCAGCACCTATTCCCGCGCGCTGGAGGCGCTGGGCCTCGGTGTACCGCCGCTCTTCGTCGAGAAGTGGGCGGTGGCGGTGCACCAGGCGCTGTCTTCCCGGGCCCGGGAGTTCCACACCCACCAGCATGTGCTGGAGTTGGTGCGCGACGCCGACGCCATCGAGACCCTGGCCGCGCTCTACCACGACATCGTCTACGTGCAGGTCGACCTCGACGTGCCCACGCACTACGCGCGGCTGCTGGCGCCGCTGGTGGCGCGCGACGGCGACTCCGCGACCGGCTGGCGGTTGCTGCCCCACTGCGGCGTCGACCCCACCGCCCGCGACGTGCTGCACGTCTTCGGGTGCACGCCGGGGCAGGTGTTGACGCCCTTCACCGGGCTCAACGAGCTGGCCTCGGGCCTGGTGGCCGCCAAGGAGCTGGAGGGCGTGCTCACGCGCGAGCAGCTGCTGGCGGTGATGGCCTGCATCGAGGCCTCGATTCCCTTCCGCGACGGCGAGGCGGTGCAGCTCCGCGACCGGCTGCTGGCGCTGGGGCTCAAGCCTGAAGAGGTGGCGGTGATGGCGCGGCGGGCGACGCGCCTGTCGAACAACGACGTCGGCAACTTCGCCGACCCCGACCCGGCCCGCTTCCTCGACAACACCTGGAAGCTGCTCCCCGAGACCAACCCCTCGCTGCACACGCCCACCACCTACACGGTGAAGGAGTACCGGGTGGCGTTGATGAAGATGGAGCGCTTCCTCTCGGCGCTGCCGCCGGAGCGGGTGTTCCACACCTGGGGCGGCGAGCCGTCCGTGGCCGAGCACGACCGCCGCATCGCCGCGGCCGCGCGCAACATCAACATCGCGGTGCGCTACATGCGCTGCAAGCTGTACTCCTCGACCATCATCGAGGCGCTGGCCACCGAATCGGGCGGCGACGGCCCGCTGCCGTACTTCCTCGGCGCGCACGACGCGTCGGGCGGCACCATGAAGCGGCTGGAGCAGTTCCTCCCCGAGCCCGTGCCCACCCTGGCCGGCACCCGCGACGAGGTGATGCGCGGGCTGCTGCAGGGCGGGCGCACCACCAGTTCCAGCTTCGACATCGCGCCCTCGCCGGTGGCCGACTTCCTCTACGTGGCGCTGGGCGAGGAGCGGGTGATGCAGGGCTTCGAGGAGTCCCGCGCGTTGTGGAGCGACGAGCAGACCGCCCGCGCGTTCCTGACGCAGCAGCCGCGGGAGCCGGTGGAGGCCGTCGCGGCGGCGCTGGCGGAGATGGCTCCCACCCGCACCGTGGCCATCAACGAGCTGCTCAAGTTGCTGTAGAACCGCGGCATGACCCTGAGTGGAAAGCAGGCGCGCGCGGCCCGGGCGCTCATCGAGCTGTCGCGCGAGCAGGTGGCGAAGCGGGCCGGTCTCACGGTGGAGGCGCTGGCCGCCTTCGAGGTGGGCGGCCCCCTCGGTGAAGAAGAGCGGACGCGCCTGCGGGGCGCGCTCGAAGAGGGCGGCGCGGTCTTCGTCGCGGCGGACGCGCACGGCGGCCCCGGCGTGCGGCTCAAGTTCAACGCGCTCGAGGTGCGCGCCATCCACCGGATGGAAGGCGAGGGCGGTCCGGTGCGCGAAGACGACGTCTGACGGACGTCTTCCCGCCTCGCCCGCCTTCCGCTGCGCTACGTTTGCCGCTCCCTTCTTCCCGCGGAGCTGCGCATGGGCATCGATTCGCTGAAGTCTGGTCTGTCGTCGTTGGTGTCGACCGTTCAACAGAAGGTGGAGACGGCCCTCACCCCTCGGCCGCCTCCGTCGCTGGAGCTCAACGAGGGCTTCTCCGACCCCAGGGCCAGGCCCATGTCCATCACCGGGAAGTTCGTGCCGCTGCCGTCGGCGCAGCCCGCGTCGCCCTCGCTCGCGGACGACGTGAAGAGCCTCCGGGCGATGGCCAACGCCGGCGCGGCGGCGCACGCGCTGAAGGTGAGCACCCCCAGCGAGAAGGACGGCAGCGTGGGCGCGCTGCGGGCCGCCATCAGGGAGAAAGACGACGAGAAGATCCGCACGCAGGTCAACCACGACCCCGCGCTGCTCTCCAGGCTCTCGCCGTCGGAGAAGGGCAAGGCGCTGGAGGTGCTGCGCTCCGGCTACACCAGCGAAGGCGACGCGGCGGCCATGGTGCGCATCGTCGAGAGCTGCCGGACGAAGGGCGAGCTGCGGGCGGTGCTGAAGGCCGCGTCGGGCGGCGACGTCAGCCAGGCGGCGATGCACCGCTACGACAAGCAGATGACCGCGCACCACCCGTACCTCATCGCCGACCTGCTCAACTCCGCCAACCCGACCCTGGGCGAGCGTGAGCACCGCGACGCGCTCTCGGCGCACGAGCACGTCGGCGACAAGGGCGACTACCCGAAGCGCGACGCCGACGAGGCCTTCGACCTGCGCGACCCGGCGGCGCGGCGCCGCTTCATCGAGACCTTCACCCAGGTCGACGCGCAGCACGCCTCGGGCGCCGCGTACCAGAACGGCTGCGCCGCCTCGTGCGTCATCGTGGCCGCGCTGCAGAGCGGAGACGGGCAGGCGCTCGGGAAGCTCATCGACCACAACGTCAAGACCGCGAAGGGGCACCTCCCCAGCGTGGGCGAGGGTGCGGCCAACGCCGAGGCGCTGGAGGCGCTCAAGGGGCGCCTGGCGAGCGGGGCGCCGCTGACCCGCGCCGACGCCGACCTGCTCCAGCGCACCACCTACGTGTCGCTCCAGCGCGCCAAGAGCCAGACCGGCGGCAGCGACAGCGAGCTGGTCAACGTGGGCGGGGTGAAGCAGCTGCTGCGCGAGTCGGGCATCGGTCTCTCGGGTGGCGTGCCCACGTTGGTCGACACCAACCGTGGCCTCGACGGGGCCGACAGCGTGGGGCCGGAGCACTGGGTGCTGGTGAATGAGGCCAACGGCGAGGTGTACGACCCCTGGCCGCGCCGCGACGGCGTGCAGGTGGTGCCGCCCGGGAGCCCCGCTCTCGACGAGCCGGCGCGCCCGTGAGACCGCCCGTCGCGCGAGGCTGACCGGAGATGAAGCCCGAAGACTTCTTGCCCGGCCTCGCGCTCTTCGCAGCGGGCTTCGTCGTGCTCTTCGGCCTCCTGGCCGCCGTCGGCGCGCTGGCGAAGTCGAAGCAGCTCCCGGCGCTGCGCGGGCTGGCGTCGGGGGCGCACGGCGCCGGGAAGCGGCGGCTCTTCTTCGTGGCCTGCGGGCTGCTGGCGGTGGGGGCGTGCGGCAGCTTCGCGGGCGTGGCGAGGCACGACGCGCGCCGCGCCAGGGCCTGCGTCGCGCTGTGCGTCGAGCGCGGACATTCCAGCGGCCGCATCGGCCCGGCCTCCACTCCGGCGCCGAAGCACCCGGTGCCGGTGTGCCGGTGCGAGGGCGGCGACGCGCCGTGGGAGGTGTCGGTGAGGGCGTTGGGTTTCTGAAGCGCTTCCCCCCGCGCGCAGCTGTCGTATGTCGGCGGCACCATGAGCATCCCGGTTCCTCCCGTCCCCACGTTTCCGCCCTCGCCGCTGACGTTGACCTCCGTGCCCGGCCTGCGGGCCGCGGGCGTGCGTGCGGGCATCAAGGCCAGCGGGCTCCCCGACGTGGCGCTGCTGGTGGCCGACGCGCCGATGGCGTGCGCGGGCCTCTTCACGCAGAACCACTTCGCGGCGGCGCCGGTGACGGTGTCGAAGTCGCATCTGCTGCGCAGCGGCGGTCAGGTGCGCGCCGTCATCATCAACTCCGGCAACGCGAACGCGTGCACCGGCGCCCAGGGCGACAAAGACGCGCTCGAGATGTGCACGCGCGTCGCGCAGGCCCTCGGCTGCCCCGTCGAACAGGTGCTCGTCTGCAGCACCGGCGTCATCGGCGTGAAGCTCCCGATGGACACCGTGCGCGCGGGCATCGACCTCGCCGTGCAGGAGCTGTCGAGCGACGTGGAGGCGGGTCGGCGTTTCCTCTCGGCCATCATGACCACCGACGCGTTCCCGAAAGAGACGGGCGTGCAGCACAACGGCGCGACCATCGCCGGCGTGTGCAAGGGCGCGGGCATGATTGAGCCCAACATGGCCACCATGTTGGCCTTCGTCGCGACCGATTGGGACTTGCGCACCGAGCAACTGAAGCGCTCGCTGCCCACCATCGCGGCCACCAGCTTCAACGCGGTGCACGTCGACACCCACACCTCCACCAACGACACCTTCCTGCTGCTGGCCACGAAGAAGGTGGCGCCGCCCACCGACTGGGCCCGGCACGTGGAGCCGGTGGCGCGGCGGCTCTCGTGGCTCATCGCGCGCGACGGAGAGGGCGCGACCAAGGTCACCACCATCGAGGTGACGGGCGCGGCCACCGACGAGGCGGCGCGGGCCATCGCCCGGCGCGTGGCGTCGTCGGCGCTGGTGCGCACCGCGCTCTTCGGCAACGACCCCAACTGGGGCCGCTTCACCAGCCAGGTGGGCAACGCCCCGGAGGTGCGCACCGCGCGGTCGCTGTCGTGTGTGCTGCAGGGCATCGAGGTCTTCCGCGCCGGTGAGCCCACCGACTTCGACCGCGCCGCCGCCGCGGCGGCCATGGCGGTGGACGACGTGAAGCTGGAGCTCAAGCTGGCCGACGGGCCGGGCCGCGCGGCGGTGATGACCAGCGACCTCGGCTACCGCTACGTGCAGGTCAACGCCGAGTACACCACCTGAAGGGCTACGCGGCGGGCGCGACGCGCACCGAGAAGTCGGGCTGGGCGGCGATGGCCCGCTTCACCGAGCATTGCTCGACCACCTTCACCACCGCGTCGCGGTAGCGCTCCGGGAAGTCGGGCGGGAGCCGCACCAGGAGGTCGACGGCGCGCAGCACGCCGGCCTCGTCGAAGTGGGGCTGCTCCTCGATGACCACGCCCCCGGTGGGGAGGTTCCGCGCGGCGCAGAAGCCCTGCACGAAGATGCCGGCGCAGGCGCCGATGGAGGCGAGGAAGAGGTCGAACGGCGAGGGCGCGCTGTCTTCGCCGCCGTTGGAGACCGGCTGGTCGGTGTGGATGAGGTGGGCGCCGAGGCGGACGTCGACGCGGCGGCCTCCGGGCAGGGTGACGTGCAGCGGTGCGGTGGATGCCATGGCGGGTGAGAGCCAAGGCGGCGACGGTTCGATTCGCCGCGGGCTGCGTTCCGCTCTCACCGCACCCGGGTGAAGCGCGCCGGTGGGCTGTGGTACGTCGAGGCCCATGAACCGTGCGTGCGCCTCCCTCGCCCTGCTCCTCGCCTTCACGGCCTGCCCACCCGACACCGAGACCGACGGCGGCACGGGCGGCGGTACGGGGGGTGGCACCGGCGGCGCCGGCGGCGGTGCGTACGAGAACCCGATGCCCGACGCCTATGCGTCGGTGGCGGGCTACGCGGTGAAGGTGCACGGCGGGAAGGTGTACGTCGCGGGCTCGGTGCTGCGCGACCGGGAGGGCGCCGACAACGACATGTTCGTGGCGCGGTTCAACGCTGACGCCACCCGCGACACGGCCTTCGGCGACGACGGGGTGGCGGTGACCGCCTTCGACGGCGGCGCGACGCTGCAGCACAACGACGTGGCCCTGGCGCTCACCTTCGACGGCGACAGGCCGGTGCTGGCCGGCAGCGTGCGCGGCTTCACGCCCGACGACGGGAGCCTCGGCCTGGTGCGCTTCACCCCCGACGGGCAGCTCGACGCCACCTTCGGCACCGGCGGCCAGCGGGTGGAGTCCTTCGCGCAGGGCGCGCGCTTCACCCGGGTGGAGGTGCTCGACGGCGGCGCGCTGCTCGCGGCGGGCGTGGTGTCGAACGGCACCCGGGGCGAGGACCTGGTGCTGGTGCGCTACACGCCGGCGGGCGGTAGCGTGGCAATTGTGGTGTCGCGGGACGACGCATTGCATGTGGATATCGAGGACAGCGGCATCGGCATTCCGCCGGAAGAGCGGGAC
>CALNBU010000916.1 GCA_937875615.1 uncultured Archangium sp. | reverse complement strand
GGGCCGGTGACAACCGGGTAACGCGGGCTCACTCGTCGGGGCCGGGGTCGCCGTCGAAGGTGGCGTCGAGTTCGCACGGTCGCGCCTCCTCCGGCGGGTCTCCGTGGGGCGCCTCGTCAGCGCGCAGGGCGCCGGGCGGCGGCGGAAGCGACGGGGCCAGCGCGGCCTCTCGAGAAGCGCCGGGGGGCGGCGGGAGCCAGGGTCTCGCTGGCGCGCCGGGAGGAGGCTTGAGGTACGGGGGCAACCCGGAGTGTCGGCGAGCGGCGGCGGTGAGCTGCGGGTGATGGCGGTAGCGACACTCCAGCAGCTTGTGGATGAGCAGCGGGGCGCCGGGCACCTTGCGCGCGGTGATGGCCTGGGTGGCCTTGCGCACCTGGTAGCGCACGCGGCGGATCTGCACACGCCAGCCGCGCGGGGTCCAGGTGAAGAGGCCCCAGGCTGGGCGGAGATCTCCGTCGCGCGGAATTCCGGCGGAGGCCACGTCGGCGATGACCAGCCGGCCCACGCGCCGGCGGTAGGGGAAGTGCAGGTGCCCGAAGGCCATGGCGGTGGCGTCGAGGTGCGAGAGCATGCGGCGCACCGATTGATCATCGAGGGTGGGGTCGAGGGTGTCCTCGAGGTTCCGCGGGTTGGCGTGGCAGACGAAGAGATCCTGTCCCTTCCTCGGGGAGTAGCGGACCGAGAAGGCCAGCGCGCGCAGGGTGTCGAGCCGCGCGGAGCCGAGCTGGTCCCGGGTCCAGTGGAGCAGCTCGGACTTCCAATGGTCGGGCTCGCTGTAGGCGCCGGCGAGGTAGTGGCCCGCGAGGTAGGCGTCGGTGTTGCCCATCAGAAGGGCGTCGCAGCGGTCGACCAGCAGGTCGATGGTCTCGGCGGGGTGAGAGCCCCGCATCGCCAGATCTCCCGCGGCCACCACGGCGTCAGGCGCTTCGCGGCGGATGTCATCGAGCACCGCTTCGCAGGCCGCGAGGTTGCCGTGAATGTCTGCCAACACTGCGACACGCATGACCGACCGCTACTGTAGGCCGCGGAAACGGCCCCCGTCGATTTCGCAGTTCAGGCGGGGGGGGGCCGGGTCAGCGCCTGGCGGGCAGGAGGCCGGCCGAGGGGCGCAGCGTGGAGAGCGTCTTGACGTAGAGGTGCTGTGCGAAGCGGGCCAGCGGCTCGCCGTGCAGGAGGCGCCGGGCCTCGGCGCGGGCGCGGTCGGCGACCTCGGCGCGCTCGTTCGCTTCGAAGTACTCGGCCTGGTACCAGAGGCGGCGGGCGTAGAGGGCGCGCACCTGCGGCGTGAAGCGCTCCGCGGCCAACGCGAGGGCCAGGGCTTCCTTCTTGCTCCGCTTCCCGGCCTCGTCCAGCGGCAGCACGTCGACCGCGCTGGCCTGGGTGCCGAGCAGCACCAGGTCGGGCTCGGAGGGGAGCCACTGCGCGAACTCCGGCTCGTCGTGCAGCTGCGCCCCATCTTCCTTCGCGGCCTCGTCGCCGGGCTCCATGGGGGGGATGACGACGTCGGGATCCTGCGGAGTGACGCCGAGGCGCTGGAGCGTGTGGGCGAGCTGAGAGTCGTAGGTGCTGCCGCTGCGCTCGTTGAGCGCGATGGCGCGGCCCAGCTCGAGCTGGAGGCGCGCCCAGGACACCAGCATCACCGGCTGGCCGGCGTCGGAGGTGAGCTCGCGCAGGCGCTGGCGGTACTTCTGCCGGTTGGTGGGGTTTGAGGAGATCTGCGCGAGGCCGAACTCGTCGCTGACGATCACCTGGAACAGCTCCAGCCCGCCGCCGCGGATGGGCACCGCGAAGACCAGCACCCGCTCACCGGTGCCGAGCTGCGAGCTCATCACCGCCGGGAAGTCATGGCCGCGCGGCGCTGCCTCCGGGGGGGCTTCGGTGCGCGGCGCCTCGACCGTCAGGCCGGACGACTGGAGTTGGTAGAGGGCCTTGCGCGCCAACCTGGCGTGGGGCCGGGAGGCGGAGTCGCGCAGCGCCAACGGGAGCCCGGCCTGCTTCGCCTTGACCCATGCGTCGAGCACGGCCCGGGCCTCGCCTTCATCGAGCGCTTCGACCTGCGCGACCGTCATCGAGAGTGCGTCCATTGAGTCGACTGTGCCTCACGTTCATCGTCGGCGCACGAGGAAGAAGTCTCCCGCCTGGCCCGCCACGTACAGCTCGGTCTGGAGCAGCGGGCCGAACACCTGCTCCGGGCGCGGCCCTCGCAGCACGAAGTGATCGTACGCGCGCCCATGTTGTTCCCAGCGCATCTCGTTGGGGCGCCACTCGCTGGGGAAGGTGGGCGGCGGCGCTCCCCGGTACATGAGCGGGCTGTGCGGGGTGAGGGCGAAGGAGAAGTTGGTGAGGCCGCCCCGCTCGCGCGCCACCACCGCCGCCGCGTGGAGGTACACCGGGTGCGTCACCGCCCGGGAGCCGGTGCTGTAGAGGAGGCCCATCACCCGCGGTCGTGGCCCCGCGAGACGGGAGAGCTCGGTCAGCGCCTTCGACTCGGTGTCGAACGCGCGGAAGGCCGAGACGAGCGGCAGCGCCAGCACCAGCGCCGCCGCGCCAGAGAGGAAGAGGAAGCGCCGGCTCCAGACCTCGCCCAGCACCGGGACGCAGCACACCACCAGCGCGGCCAGCAGGTGGGCGTAGCGGGTGTTCAGGTAATACATGTAGCCGCGGATATCGAAGGGCAGCGCGAAGAAGGCGAGGGCGGCGAGCGCGGCGAGGCCCACCATGCGCAGCTCGGGTCGCTGTCGCGGCGCGCTGGACAGGCGCAGCGCGCCCACCACCAGGGCGGCGAGGGCGATGATCAACACCGCGGCCACCGCGCGCTCGTCAGCGGCGTCGGGCGTCAGGCCGGCGAGGACGGGAAAGTGGGCGCTGCCGTCGCGGAAGTTGATGAGCTCGCCGAGGTTCTGGGTGAAGGGCTTCCACGACAGGTTCTCCTTCGAGAGCATGGGGCCCCAGGACTTCCAGGGCTGGCCGGGGGCGATCTCCGCGGGCTGCCCCACCCGGAGCCCCACCCAGGCGATGAAGAGCACCACGCCGGGCACCACGCCCGTCTGCCTGCGCTGCTGGGCGTGCGCGAGCTCAGCAGCAGGAAGGGTAGCGCCAGCGCCAGCCACGCGAAGGACTGCACGTGGAAGAGCAACACCGCCACCAGCGCCGCGGCCAGCCCCAGGGCCCAGCGGCGTCGCCCCGGGCCATCTTCGATGGCGTGGATGAAGAGGCCGCAGGTGAGCAGGGCCAACGGCAGCGACGCGCAGTAGTTGATGAAGCCCCACGCGAAGGAGTCGCCCCAGGCGAAGGGCAACGCCAGCAGCGCGGGCCAGGTGGGGCGCCGGAGCGCCGCCAGCAGGAAGGCGAGGGACAGCGGGAGCCCCGCCACGCAGAGTGAGAGGAACAGGCGGTTGGCGAGCTCCAGCGGCACCAGCCAGTTCAACGCCGACACCGCGTAGTAGTAGCCGAGGTAGGGCGTGAGCTCCGGTCTGCGCGCGAAGGTCTCGGGGTAGAGCGTCGTCGCGTCGTCGAGCCGGTGCAGCACCGAGATGAGGTGCAGGTGCTGCGGGAGATCGACCAGCGGCAGCGCCTGGGAGGCCCAGAGCGGCGCGACGCCGCACAGCAGGGCGACCAGCCACACGAGATGTTCGGGAGTCAGACGTCGCACGTGGAGGCGGGCAATCTGCTGCGGCGCCCTTGGCAAGGCCACAAGTTTCGGGCTAGGCGCGCACGCCATGTCGATGAGCAGCCTCGCCTTGTTCGCGCTGGTGTCCGCTTCGGTGCCCGAGCGCACGGAGCCGGTGGTGGAGCTGCCGCGCGTCACCTGCGATCGACGGGAGGCGAAGTGCGAGCGCCCCGCGAAGCCGGTGGTGGTGCCGCCGCTCAAGGGCGCGCGGGAGTCGACGCGGCTGCCGGACACCGCCCGCGTCGACGCGCGCGGCGGCGTGTTCATCTGAAGCGAACGGCCGCACCCCTCGGGAGGTGCGGCCGCTCAATGCCATCGGCGGAAGAGTGGTGGGTGTACTGCCACCGACGACACCCCGCACTGCGTCACCATGACGCGCGGGCTTGAAGTCGACTCACTGCTGGTGCGGCGGAGGCCTCGCGGGCGCACAGGCCAGCGCGCCGCCCTGCGGTCCGGCGCGGCAGGTCCCGTCGATGGCGTGCTCGCGATGGGTGAAGCTGCAGCTGGCCTCGGCCTGCTTGCCCTCGCAGGCGCTCACCGCCTCGGGCGGCGGTCCCCGGTGAGGGCCCTTCCGGGCGCCGTTGGAGGGCATGCAGGCGACGGCCGCGCCCTGGGGCCCGGTGCGGCAGGTCCCGGTGAGGTTCTCGCCGTTGGCGGTGAAGGCACACGCGGTGCCTTCGCTGAGGCCGGCGCAGGCGGTCAGGGCCCCCGCGGGTGGGCCCCGGCGGGGCTCGTCGGCGAAGGCGGCGGTGGCGAAGATGAAGGCGGTGAGCACGGCGAGTCGCATGGGTTTCTCCTGGTGTGGCGGCTCCCACTCGAGCCGACTGAACAGAAGACAGGCGAGCCGCCGGCCGCGTGAGACGCGCTACGGCCGCTCGGCCTTCCAGAGGAGGAACGGTCCGAAGCGCTGATGGTCGAAGGCCACCAGGCCAGCGGCGGCGGCGGCGGCTCGGAGCTCGGTCTCTCGCCGGGGATAGAGGCCCGCGCCGTGCTGGATCCGCAGCGCGGCGTCGGCCTCCCAGCTGGAGGCGATGAAGCGCCCGCCGGGCTTCAGCACCCGCGCGGCCTCGGCCAGCACGCCCTGCA
>CALNBU010000915.1 GCA_937875615.1 uncultured Archangium sp. | reverse complement strand
GGAGATCGTCTTCATCGAAGAGCAGAGCGTGCCCGAGTCGCTGGAGCGCGACGACGACGACGCCCAGGCGTTCCATCTCCTCGCCTTCGACAAGGGTCACGCCATCGGCACCGGCCGCCTCGTCAAGATGTCGGAGCCGCCCGAGGGCGAGACCGGCCGCTGGGGCCGGGTGGGGCGCATGGCGGTGCTGCAGAGCCACCGCAAGTCAGGCGTGGGCTCGATGCTGCTCACCGCGCTGGAGGCCGAGGCGCGGCGGCAGGAGCTCGGCGGCATCATGCTCCACGCGCAGCTCTCGGCCATGGAGTTCTACAAGCGCCACGGCTACGTGGCGCACGGCGCGGTCTTCGAAGAGGCGGGCATGCCGCACCTCGAGATGCAGAAGACGTTGTAGGCGCTCAGCGCGCCTTGCACTTCTTGAAGCTGCAGTTGTTCGAGGCGCAGTCGCTGTTGAAGGTGCAGGCCATGCCGTTGCCCAGCTCCTTCTTGCTGCTGTTGCCCGACTTGCACTGCTTGAAGCTGCAGTTGTTCGAGGCGCAGTCGCTGTTGAACGTGCAGGCCATGCCGTTGCTCAGCTCCTTCTTGCTGCTGTTGCCCGACTTGCAGACCTTGAAGCTGCAGTTGTTCGAGGCGCAGTCGCTGTTGAAGGTGCAGGACATGCCGTTGCCCAGCTGCTTGCCGCCCGCGAAGGCCGTTCCGGCGAGGGTGAAGGTCGAGAGGGCAATGGTCAGCAACCAGGCGCGCATGGCGGGGTGTCCTTTTGGGGCGTGAGGGAGTGAGGCCGACGAGACCTAGCCCGAAACGGTTCTCGACCGAAACGAATGCGAAGCGCGGGGGTGGGTGGTTACTTTTCGCGCCGCGCTTCGTCATGAAATGACGGCGGGCCTCGTCCTGCGCGGCGTCAACCCTGACAGGTGTGCTCTTGAGACCTTCGATTCTGCTGCGTGTGGGGCTGGTGTGGTGGTGGGCGTGGCCGGCGCAGGCGCAGCCCCGGGAGCTGCAGTCCTGGGACGAGGCGGTCACCGTTTTCGCCCGTCACTCGGCGGACACCCGGGTGGCTGCGCAGGAGGTGGTGCGGGCGTCGGGGCGTCGTCGCGCGGCGTTGGGCCCGCTGTTGCCGCAGCTGAGCGGCTCGGCCATGGCGTCGTTCTCGCTGCTGCCGCCGCCGCCGGGTGAGGCGACCACCGCGGCGCTCTTCGGCGCTGCGCCGTACCAGACGATGGGGTTGGTGGTGCAGCTCGCGGCCATCGATCTCCGGGCATGGAACGCGCTGGCCGCGGCCGTCGAGGCGGAGGACGCGACCCGGCTGAGCCAGGCCGACGCCCAGCGGTTGTTGTTGCTCAACCTCGCGCAGTCGCTGCTCAACGTGGTGGCGGCGCAGAAGCTGGCGGAGCTCAACGCCTCGGGGGTGCTGGACGCCGAGGCGCGGCTGGGGCTGGCGCTCAAGTCGGAGCGCGCCGGCGCGGCGACGGCGCTCGACGTGGGCCGGCTCCGGCAGGACCTCGCGGCGGCGAAGACCCAGGTGGTGACGAGCGACGAGGCGGCGCAGCAGGCGCGCGAGGCGCTGGGGTTGGCGTTGGGCCTCGAGGAGCCGGTGGGGGTGGCGCCGACCTTCGTGCTCGACGGCCTCGTGGCGCGGGTGCCGGAGCGCTGCCGGGCGGTCGCGCAGCTCGATCTGCGGCCCGACGTGAAGGCCGCCGCGGCCTCGGTGGAGGTGGCGCATCGCGGCGTGCTCGACGTCTCCTCGCAGTTTCTCCCCACCATCGCGCTGCGCAGCAACGTGCAGGCCTTCGTCATCTCCGGCAGCGTCTTCCCCATCTGGAACCTGCAGGCGGTGCTCTCGGTGCCGCTGTGGGACGGCGGCAGCCGCTACGGCGCGCTGCGGGAGGCGAAGGCGCAGGAGGTGCAGGCGCAGGCCCGGAGCGAGGTCACCCAGCGCAGCGCCAGGGTGGAGGTGTCGCGCGCGCGCCGGTCCATCGAGGTGGCGGCGCGCAGCCTCGCGTTGGCGCAGGAGGCGCTGGTGGAGGCCGAGAAGACCGACGAGCTGACGCGCCGGGCCTACGAAGGTGGCGCTGGCACCAGCCTCGAGTTGGT
>CALNBU010000914.1 GCA_937875615.1 uncultured Archangium sp. | reverse complement strand
CGCACGCGCACGGCTACACGCAGACCTACTTCATCATCCCCGAGCTGGTGCAGGGACTGCGCGTCGTCGAGGGGCCCTTCGATCCGGCCCAGGGTGACTTCGCGGTGGCCGGCACGGTGGAGTACCAGCTGGGCCTCGAGCGCCGCGGGCTGACCCTGAGCGGGAGCTACGGGAACTACCAGAGCTCGCGGGCGACGCTGCTGTGGGGGCCGAAGGATGCGGGCAGCCACACCTTCGTGGGCGCCATCTTCCGCAACGGTGCGGGCTTCGGCCTCAACCGCGCGTACACCAACGGCACGGTCACCGCGCAGACGCGCCTGGACCTGCCCGACGACGCGCACCTCACGCTGATGGGGACCTTCTATGCGGGCCGCTTCGGCAGCGCCGGCGTGATCCGCGAGGGAGACCTGGTGACCGGGCAGCTGCCGTGCGCGCCGGGGGCCGACAGCCAGTTCTTCTGCACCTACGACTCGGATCAGGGTGGCGCCGAGCAGCGCCTGCTGGCGAGCGCGCGCCTCGAGCAGCGCTTCGAGGACGGCGGCCGCATGCGCACCCAGCTGAGCGTGGTGAACCGCTCGATGCGGCTGCGCTCGAACTACACCGGCTTCACCTACGATCTCCCGCCCGTCGGTACCGCCCAGCGCGGCGATCTCACCGAGCAGGTGTACGCGGGCAACACCGTCTCGCTCGAGGGCACCTACCAACCGCAGGTGACGCTCTGGAACCACCCGCGCGCGCTGGAGCTCGGCTACCGCGCGCGGCTGGACGACGTGGACACGCGCTCCCGCCGCCTGCGCGATCGCGGCGGGGCGCCGTACGCCACCCTCTTCGACAACCACATCACCGCCACCAATCTCTCGGCGTGGGCGAAGGTCTCGGTGCGGCCGGTGCACCGCCTGGTGCTGCGGGCGGGCCTGCGCTTCGAGAGCTTCAACTTCTCGGTGCTCGACCGGAACATGCCGGCCGTCGATCGCCAGGGCGAGCGACTCGGTGACGAGCAGAGCGAGGCCTACGGCTTCTTCGCCGCGCCGCGCGTCTCCGCGGAGTGGCTGCTCACCGATCACTGGTCCCTCCTGGCCTCCGGTGGCCTCGGCGCGCGCTCGAGCGACGCGGCGGCCCTCTCCGAAGGGGAGTTCGCGCCCTTCGCCGAGGTGACGGCCGCGGAGCTCGGCACCCGCTACACGCGCGAGTTCACCCGCGTGGGCCTCGAGGCGCGCGCGGGCGCCTTCGGGACGCGCGTCTCGCAGGATCTGATCTTCGACGAGCAGGCGGGCCGGAACCTGCCGGTGGGCGCGAGCACGCGGCTGGGCGTCTTCGCCTCCGGGCGCCTCTCGCTGCTCAAGGCGCTCGATCTCTCCGCGAGCACCGCCTACACCTACTCGGCCCTGGCCGATGGGAGCGGCGGTGGACTCCTCGGCGGCGAACCCCTGCCCTACGTGCCGCGCTTCATGGCGCGCGGCGACGGCAGCTACCGCGGCGCCTTCAGGGCGTTCGATCAGGACTTCGGCTGGGCGCTCTCGCTCGGCACGTCGTTCCTGGGCCCCCGGCCGCTGCCCCTCGGGCGCTACAGCGAGCCCATCTTCCTCATGGACGCCGGTGCGCGGCTGACCTGGAAGCAGCTCGAGCTGGGGCTCGAGGCGCAGAACGTGCTCGACGCCCGCTGGCGCGAGGCCGAGTACAACTACGTGAGCAACTTCCGCGGTGCGGACGCGGCGCCCTCGCTGCTGGCCACCCGCAACGATGCGGTAGATGTAAAGGAAGAGAAGAAGGAAGCGGCCAAACCAGCAAAAGAGAAAGGAAAAGACAAGAAAAAGAAGCCGGAAGAAAAGAAAGAAACG
>CALNBU010000913.1 GCA_937875615.1 uncultured Archangium sp. | reverse complement strand
GTCTTCACCTAGGCCCAGCAGCAGCTCCACGCCCCGGCCGGCCTGCGCCGCGGGCCGGGTCAGGCTGCGGTTGATGCCGCTGCCCACGCCCACGGTGTGCACCCGACAGCCCGGCGGCAGGCGCTGCGAGATGGTCTCGAGAATCTCCTGCTCGAAGCCGATCTGCCCGTCGGTGATGAGCACCACCTGCCGTTGGCTCTCGGCGCGCAGCGGCGCCAGCGCCTCGAGGATGCCGGTGCGCATCTCGGTGCCGCCCGAGGCGGAGAGGCGTGACAGCCAGCGCTGTGCGTCGCGGCGGTTCGCGGCGGTGGCGGCCACGGCGCCGCGCTTCCAGCGGCGGGCGCTGCTGGAGAACTCGATGAGCTCCAGCGAATCGGCGTCGCCGAGGGAGTCGACGAGCGCCGAGGTCACCCGCTTCGCCTGCTCGAGCGGACCGCCGCCCATGGACCCGGAGGTGTCGAGCAGCACGATGAGGTCTCGCGGCACCGACGCCACCTTCGCCTCGGGAGCGGGGGGCACCAGCGTCAACAGCCCGTAGGCGTGCTGGCCGGTGGCGCCTCCGTCTGGCCGCGCGGTGTCGAGGACGCTGCCCACCGTCAGCCCGGCCACCCGCCAGCGCACCACCACGTCGCGGTCGAGCCGCGCGCCGCGCTCGTCGGCGAGCTGCACCGAGACCTGCGCCGGCGTGGGCTCGGTGTGCAGCGCGTGGCTGGGGCTCTCGGGCCGCGCGCCCGCAACCAGCTGATCGCGAATCGAGAGCCCGAGCGAGAGCGTGAGCGGCAGCGCGCCGTCGGCCACCTCCACCGCGACCTTCTCTGCGTCGGGCACCCGGCCGGGCGCGCCCGCGTAGCGCGGCGCCACCACGGTGGGGAAGCGCCACTCCCAGGCGCCCTCGGGGAGCCAGCGCAGCGGCTGGTCGATGCGCACCTCGCACACCACCTGGGTGCGCGGGGGCAGGTTGCCGACCTCCTGCGTGAAGAGGCTGGTGCGCTCCTGGTCGAGCAGCGCCGCGGTGCGCCCGTGCAGGAGCGCGTCTTCGAACAGCTCGCGGGCGCGCCGCCGGGGCTCCACCCGACCTTCGATGCGCTCGCCGCCGAGCACGAAGGAGAAGCCGCTCACCGCCCCGTCGGCCGGCAACGGCAGCGAGTAGCGCACCCGCAGCGGCTCGTCGTAGGGGTTGCGGAAGGTCTGCGTCAGCACCACCCGGGCCAGCCCGCCCATCGCGTCGGCCTTCAGCGCGGCGCCGATGAGCGGCAGGGAGCGGCCGTCGACGCTGACGAGGTGGCCTCCGGAGGAGGTGGGCGTGCGGGAGGAGATGAGGGGAGCGCAGGTCATGGCGTCGGTCCTTTCGGGCAGCGGGTTCAACGCCTCAACGTGGGCCGACCGTTTCTGGTGACAGTCTTTTTTTACCTGCTCGGCTCCGGCCGCTTGCAGACCTCCTTCTCCAGCGAGGAGAGGCGCGCGGTGAGGGTGTCCTGGAGGGCGTCGAGCTTCACGTGGAGCTGCGTCACCTCCAGGCCGGCGCGGATGTTGGCCTCGTACTCCACGTCGCTGCGGATGCGCTCCTTGGCGGCGGAGCGGTTCTGGCTGATGAGCACCATGCAGGAGAGGAAGATGGCCTCGAGCGAGACGATCATCGTCAGCAGCCCGAAGGGGAAGGGGTCGAAGGCGTGCACCGGCAGCAGGTCCACGTTCAGGGCTATCCACACCGTGAACCACACCGCGTGCACCATCAGGAAGCTGAAGCGCCCGGAGAAGTCGGCGGCCACGTCGGCGACGTGCTCGACCCAGGTCAGCTTCTCTTCGACCACCTCGTTGGGCGAGAAGCGAGGCCGCACGCCCAGCAGGTTGTCGGCCTCGCGGAGCCGACGGCCGATGACCGCCAGCACGTCCATGGCCGCGGTGGGGTGGCGGGTGAAGAGCGTCTCGAGGTCGTTCCGGTCGACGCGGAGGGCGCGCGTCGACTGCCGCGCCTGGGCCGAGGCGCTGCGCGACTCGCCGTCGAGGAGCGAGAGCTCACCGAAGAAGTCGCCGGCCTTCACGGTCTCGAAGACGATGCGGGAGCCGGTGGAGTCCTCGATGAAGATCTCCACCTCGCCCTCGGCCACGATGAACACCGCGCCGCCGGGGTCGCTCCGGCGGAAGATGAGCTGCCCGGGCGCGAAGTCCACCTCGTCGAGCTGCGCGGCGAGCACCGCGCGCTCTTCGTCGTTGAGGCGCTCGAACAGCGGGACTGCGGCGAGCAACGCGGCGTCGGCGGGCATGGGTCGCGCAATACCAGCGGATTCATGAGAGGCTCCCAACAATTCGAGCGATGGACCCCTTCGACTGGACCTGGCTGATGGACAACTGCGCTCACGACGAGGCGCTGGTGCGCGAGGTGTTGTCGGTGTTCCGACGCGAGGCGCCGCCGCTGCTGGCGGAGGTGCGCGGGGCGGTGAAGGCGCACGACGCGCCGGGCATCAAGCGCAGCGCGCATCGGCTGAAGGGCGCGTTGGTGACCATCGGCGCCCGGCCCAGCGTGGCCGCCGCGGTGCTGCTCGAGACGAGCGCGCGCGATGGAGACCTCTCCGACGCCGACCTGGGGTTGGCGCACCTGGAGTTCGAGATGCACCTGCTGCTGCGCGCCGTCGCGCCGGGCACCTGAGCGCGGTCAGGCGGCGAACTGACGTTCGACGAGTCGCCGGTAGAGGCCCTCTTCGCCCACCAGCGCGTCGTGGGTCCCAGACTGCACCACCCGACCGCCCTCGAGCACCACCACCCGGTGCGCGTCTCTCACCGTGGACAGGCGGTGCGCGATGACCAGGGTGGTGCGGCCCTGCATGAGGCGCTCGAGGGCCTCGCGCACCAGGTGCTCGCTCTCGGCGTCGAGCGCGCTGGTGGCCTCGTCGAGAATCAGGATGCGCGGGTCCTTCAGCACCGCGCGGGCGATGGCCACCCGCTGCTTCTGGCCGCCTGAGAGCTGGACGCCGCGCTCGCCCACCAGCGTCTGGTAGCCGTCGGGGAAGCCGGAGATGAAGGGGTGGGCGTTGGCCAGCTTCGCGGCCGCCTCCACCTCGACGTCGGTCGCATCGGGGCGCCCGTAGCGGATGTTGTCGGCGATGCTGGCGGAGAAGAGCAGGGGCTCCTGGGCCACCACGCCCACCTGGCGCCGGAGCCACGAGGCCTTCAGCTCCGGGAGCGCGACGCCGTCGAGCTTGAGGCCTCCGCGCTGCGGATCGTACAGCCGGTACAGCAGCGAGGCGATGGTCGACTTGCCCGCGCCCGAGGGGCCGACGATGGCCACCACCTCCCCCGGCGCCAGGGCCAGGGAGAAGTCGCGCCACGCCCGCAGGCTCCAGGCCGGTGTCCTGGTCGATGAGCGGCGGCCGGTGCAGCAGCTCGAAGACGCGCTCGGCGGCGCCCGCGGCGCGCTGCAGGTCGGTCCACAGCTCGGCGAGGGCCGAGAGGCCGAAGGCCAGCTGCGTCGTATAGAAGAGGAAGGAGATGAGCGCGCCCGGAGTCAGCTCGTGGGCCACCACCATCCGCGCGCCGTACCAGAAGACGAACACCGCGGCGCCGAACACGGCGAAGAACGCCAGCCCGAAGAAGCCGGTGGCGAGGTTGATGTGCTGGTACGCCAGCCCCAACGCGCGGCCGATGCTGCTCCGGTAGCGCGCGGCTTCCTTCTCTTCGGAGGCGAAGCTGCGCACGGTGCGGATTCCAGCGAGCGACTCCACCGCCACCTCGCTGGCCTGGGCCAGCGCGTCCTGGGTGGCCTTCGACAGCTTGCGCACGCGGCGCCCGAAGAAGACCGCGGAGAGCGCCACCAACGGCACGATGCCCAACATCATCAGCGTCAGCTTGGGGCTGGTGACGAGCAGCATGGCCAGCGCGCCCAGGGCCGTCACCAGGTTGCGCAGCACCATGCTGAGGTTGGCGGTGACGGCGGTCTGCAGCGACGAGGCGTCGGACGAGAGGCGGCTCGAGAGCTCGCCCGTCTTCTGGGTGTCGAAGAAGCCGATCTCCTGCTTCAGCAGGGCGGCGTAGAGGTCGCCGCGCAGCCCGGCCACGATGCGCTCGCCGGCGCGGGAGAAGAGGTAGTAGCGGGCCGCGGCGGCCAGCGCGGTGACGGCGAAGATGCCCACCAACATCAGGGCCAGCTGGTCGACGCGGCCCAGGTCGACGGCCCCGCCGCCGACGCCCAGCAGCGACTCGTCGAAGAGCGAGCCCGCCGCCCGGGGGAAGGCGAGGTTGCCGAGGCTGCTGACCAGCAGGAAGAAGGTGGCCAGGGCGAGCGGCCCGCGCTCCGGCCAGGCCAGCGCGTAGAGGCGCGAGAGCGTCAACGTGAGCTTCGGCTTCACGGCGGCGTCGGGAGAGGTGGTGGCCACGGCCACCTTCCTTAATCACACCGTCGTCACGCGCTACATCACTTCATCGTTCTTCACGCGGTCCAGGTGATGTCCCATTCGGTCAGCTCGCCCTTCACCATCACCTCCACCACGTCGCCCACCTTCTTGCCCAGCAGGCCGCGGCCCAGCGGAGAGACCGGCGTCACCACCTGGAAGAAGCCGTCGCCGCCGGGTCCGGTCAGCTCCTCTCCCGCGCCGGCGGGCGCCAGGAACAGCGTCTTGCCGCCTTCGCCGTCCTCCACCTCGACCAGCGCACCGAGCTTGATGCGCTCGCCCTTGAGCAGCGGTGCGGGCTTGAAGTCTGCGGCGGCGGCCCAGGCGGCCTCCGCGGCCTCGAGGCGGTTCCTGGTGGCGGTCGCCAGGTTCACCGCGCGCGCCGCGCCGCTCTTCGCGTCCGTCCGGGCGTCCTCTGCCGCGCGCACGGCCTGCTGCCAGGTGTGCTTCAATTTTTCAGCGAGCTGCGCAGCGAGGAAGGCCTTGTCCATGGTGTCGGATGGTAGAGGCGCCGGGCGGCGGCTCAAGATTTCCGCGTCGCGCGCCGCGCGGGTTTTCACGTAGGCTTCGCG
>CALNBU010000912.1 GCA_937875615.1 uncultured Archangium sp. | reverse complement strand
CCGTGCGGGCGAGCAGCTGCACCTCGAGGCGGCCGTACTCCACCGACAACGCGGGCACGTCTTCGAGCGGGAGCACCGGCGGCAGCTGCGCCATCAGGCGCTGCGCCTCGGCCGCGCGCCCGGCGGCCAGCTCCGCCAGCGCCACCGTCAGCCGCACCGCCACGTGCCGGCCCCCCAGACGCTCCGACAACCGGAGGGCGACCCGCGCGCAGCGGACCATCTCCTCGTAGTCGCGCTGCTCCTGGGCGAGCAGCGCCAGCTCATTCCAGGTGTCCGTCAGCGCCGGGTGCTCCGGCCCCAGCAGCCGCTCGCGCAGGGCCCGCGAGGCGTCGAGCTCCTGCCGGGCGAGCGCGAGGTCCCCCAGCTCGACGAGCACCCAGCCCGCGCTGCTGCGCAGCCGCGCCACGTCGAGCGTGGCGTCTCCGTCCGAGCGCACGTACAGCGCGAGGCTGCGACGGTAGGCGGCCAGCGACCCGGCGCGGTTGCCGGCCTGCCACTCCGCGTCCCCCAGACCCTCCTCGATGCGCGCCTCGATGGCCAGGTCTCCTCCGATGCGCTCCACGAGCGCCGAGGCCAGCGCCGCCCAGGTGCGTCCTCCGCCGCGGCGAGGGCGACGCGGGCCGCCCGCTCCAACTCCACGCGCGCGCGGGGGTAGTCGCGCTCGAAGGTCAGCAGCTCGCCCACCGTCTCCCGCCCCTCGGCTTCGAGCGCGTGCAGGCCGAGCGCCGCGGCCCGCTGCACCACCTCGTCCAGGCGGGGGCGGGCCTCGGGGAGCTGACCTGCGATGACCAGCGCCCTGGCCCTCGCCAGCTCATCGGCCAGCGCGCGGGCCGGCGCCAGCACCGCGTCGGGGAGCGCGCGCCGGTCCTCCAGCTGCTTGAGGTTGCCGCACGCCGACAGCGAAGAGAGCCTCGATGCGGCGCTGCCGGCGCGCTCCACCATCGCGGCGTCGGCGCGCGTGAAGGCCGACACCAGCTCCTTGAACTCCAGCAGGCGGCGATCGAGGCACTCGACGCGCAACGTGAGCTGCCGCTCGGTCTGCTCGCCCCGCACGCGCGAGGCCTCGCAGGCTTCGGTGCGCGCCTCCGCCCAGGCCTCGGCCCAGGCGTCGAGGCCATCGCGGGTCAGGGTCCAGCTGGCGC
>CALNBU010000911.1 GCA_937875615.1 uncultured Archangium sp. | reverse complement strand
CCGCCGCGGCGGTGCCGATGCTGGTGCCCACCACCAGCCGGGTGAAGGGGATGACCGCCACCAACAGAATGATGAACGGCGTGGAGCGCACCGCGTTCACCACGAAGCCCAGGGTCCGGTGTAGCCACGCGTTGGGCGCCAGGTGCCGCGGCGACGTCACCAGCAGCAGCACGCCCAGCGGCAGCCCCAGCAGCGCCGCCAACGCCGACGACGCGCCCACCATGACCAGCGTCTCCCACAGCGCGTCCAGCAGCGCCTCACGCAACACCGGAGACATCCCGCACCTCCCCGTCCTGCTCCCGGAACAGCCGCTGCCCGGCCGCCGACGCGGGCGCGCGAAAGAAGGCCTCCACCGGCGAGCGCTCCTGCAGACGCCCGCCGTGCAGCACCAGCACCTCGTCGGCCAGGGCCCGCACCACCTCGAGCTGATGCGAGACGAAGACCACGGTGAGCTGGAGCTCCGCCGCCAGCTCCGCGAGCAGCCCGACGATGTGCCGCGCCGTCTGCGCGTCGAGCGCGCTGGTGGGCTCGTCGCACAACAGCACGCGCGGTCGGTGCACCAACGCCCGCGCGATGCCCACCCGCTGCCGTTGTCCGCCGGACAGCTCGGAGGGGTACGCCCGGGCCAGCTCCGTCAACCGCACGCGCGCGAGCACCGCGTCCACCCGCGCTTCGACGTGCGCGGGCGGCAGGCCGGAGAGCTCCAGCGGCAGCGCCACGTTGTCGCGCACGGTGCGGCGCTGCAGCAACGCGAAGTGCTGAAAGACCATCCCCAGCTGCCGCCGCGCCGCCGCCAGCGCCGAGGGGTCCAGCGCGGTCAACGCGGCGCCGTCGAGCTCCACCGCGCCCGCGGTGGGGCGCACCAGGAGGTTGAGACAGCGCAGCAGCGTCGACTTGCCGGCCCCGCTCTCACCCACGATGGCCAGGCGCGCGCCGGCGCGCACCTCGAAGCTGACGTCCCGCAGCGCGGCGACCTCACCGCGCGTCGAGGCGTAGGTGCAGGAGAGCTGCGCCACGCGCAGCCGGGGAACCAGCGAGACAGCGGAAGACATGCACGACCCGAGAGAAGAAGAAGCCTGCGACGGACGACACCGGTGGCGATGGTCAACGACAGCGACAACGACAGCGGCGCGGCTTCATGGCGCGTCTCATATAACGGACATATATCCGCAGTCAATCTCCCCTGCCGCGTCGTGAGGCGCAGGGGAGTGAGTGGTAGAAGCGACCCTCACCATGACGCCGCTCCTTGCGCAGCTGACGAAGTACGGCAACTACCACCGCGACCGCCGGAACATCTTCACGCACCTCTTCGGCGTGCCGGTCATCATGTTCTCGGTGGTGTGCTTCCTCTCGCGGCCGCCCATCGACCTCGGCTTCGCGGTCATCTCTCCGGTGTGGGCGGTGGCGCTGGCGGCGCTCACCTTCTACACGCGCCTCGACCGACGCTACGGCATCGCCATGGCGGTGCAGTTGACGCTGTTCATCTTCCTCGCGCGCTTCGTCGCCGCGCTG
This sequence comes from uncultured Archangium sp., assembly GCA_937875615.1. Lineage (GTDB taxonomy): Bacteria > Myxococcota > Myxococcia > Myxococcales > Myxococcaceae > Archangium_A. The sequence continues at coordinate 6,867 of CALNBU010000911.1, read as the reverse complement.
CCCACCACCAGCTGGTTGCTCACCTCCGCGGGGCTCTTCTTCGGTGGCTGGGTGGTGCAATTCATCGGGCACTACTTCGAGGGTCGCAAGCCGGCCTTCGTCGACGACATCATCGGGCTGTTGGTGGGCCCGCTGTTCGTCACCGCCGAATTCGGCTTCCTGCTGGGCCTGCGCAAGGAGGTGGAGGCGGAGCTGACCCGCATCAGCGGGCCGGTGTACGTGAGAGATCTCTCAACGCCCGCCGCGCCGCTGCCCAAGTAGCCACGCGCGCAGGTGCGGCGTCTCCAGCGCCGGCCCCCACGAGCCGTGGTCCACGCCGGGGAGCTCCGTGTAGTGGGCGACGACGCCCAGCCTCGCCGCCTCTCGGACGTTGGTGTTGGGCACCGCCGCGTCGAGCGCCCCGTGAAAGGCCCACACCGGGAAGCCCTGCAGCGCCGCCATCGCCTCCACCGGGGCGTCTCCGGCGATGGGCACGAAGGCCGCGAAGCGCGCGCGATGTCGGGCCACCAGCTCCCAGCCGCCGATGGCGCCCATGGAGAAGCCCACCACGCTGATGCGCTCGCCGTCGACGTTGGGCCGGGCCGCGAGCGACTCCGCCACCGCCGCCACCGCCTCCTGCTGCGGCGTGGGCCCGCCGTACCAGCTGCCGCCCCACGAGGCTCCGCGCGGACACTGCGGCGCCACGGTGATGCACGGCCAGCCCGCCAGCGTCTCCACCCCGTTCTTGAGGTGCGAGGTGCCGTCGTCGCCGCGCTCGCCGCTGCCGTGGAGGTAGATGACCACCGGCCACCGCCCCTCACCCGGCAGGTGGAAGCGGTACGGGAGCTCCTCGAATCGGTCCGCGCCCCAGCTCATTCGTAGAGGGTCTGCAGCTCGGTGCCGGGGTAGTAGTGCGCGAGGATCTTCTCGTAGCTCCACCCGCGCTCCGCGTACTGGCGCGCGCCCCACTGGCACAGGCCCGCACCGTGGCCGAAGCCGTGGCCGGTCACCTTCCAGCCGTCGCGCGCCGGCGCCACCTCGAAGTGCAGGCTCTTGAGTCGCATGTACCCCACGCGCTCGCGGAAGGTGACCGCGCTCACGCTGCGCCCACCCACCTCCACCCGCTGCGCGCGACCGGTCTTCGAACGGCCCTGCACCGCGAGCTTGCCGGGCTTGCTGCTGAGCGATGTGAGCTCGGAGGGCTTGAGGTCGATGGTCCAGTGGCTGGTGGCCAGCTTCCCGCACGCGCACGGCACCGACTTGAGGTACGGCAGGTCTCTGCCCAGCGCCTCGGCGCCGTTCTCGGTGTGCCCGCCGCAGCTGGCGTGGAAGTAGGCCTCGATGGGCTGGAGCTGCCAGGTCAACACCAGCCCCCGCGTGGCCTCCACCGCCTCGCGGGTGCGCACGTCCTCGGCGTCGAGGCCCTTGTACACCTGCGAGATGACCGAGCTGCCGAGGTGGAAGGGCTGCCCGTACTGGTCGAGCTTCTTGTTCAACGCGTAGGTGCGCGCGGCGATGGCCTGCGCCTTGAGCGCCTCCATGGGGAAGGACTTCGGCATCTCGCTGCCGAGCACGCCCACCAGGTAGTCCTCGAGCGCCAGCACGTTCACCGTGGCCAGCGAGCTCTTCCCCACCAGCACCACCACGTCGCCCCGCACCCGCGCGCCGTTGACCGCGATGGCCCCCGCGTCGCTGCGGAAGCGCAGCGCGTCGGCCGGCGACACCATGCCGCCGACCTGCAGCCGGCCCCCGGACCAGGTGAGCTCCACCCGCGTGGCGGCGAAGGGCTCGTAGATGGCGTCGTCGACGTCGGCCCCCACCCGCAGGCGCTCGCCCTCCACCACCACCCGGCGCCCCTCGGGGCCGACGGCGATGCGCATGGTCTCGGCCGCCCAACCGGGAGCGGACAGGGCGAGGAGCAGGAGTGCGGCACGCATGATGAGACAAACTTACGGGCGCGCGGCGCGGCGGCAAGAAAACGCTCCCCCTGCCCGACCCACCGGCGACAGAGTGCCGCCCTGATGTCGGCCCCCGAGACGGACCAGCTCTTCGACGCGCTCCTCGCCGCGCACCCGCGCTCGCTGCAGATACTCCGACGCGTGTACCTTGAGGCGCTGCCGCGCGCCGACTTCGAGCGCCTCTACGGAGTCACCCCCGCCGCCGCCGACGCGCTCCTCGCCCGCGCCCTGGACGACGCCAGGCTGCACGGACAGACCGACGCGCTGCAGGCGCACCGCGCCCAGCTCCTCCAGCGCCTCGACGCCGCCGCCCGCGCCTGGGCCACGTCGCCCGACCGCGTGCGCGACGAACGGCTGCGCTGGCTGGCCATCGCCCTGGTGCTGGCCCTGTCGGCCTTCTTCTACTGGCAGCAGTCGCAAAGCGGCGCACCGTAGAACTCGCGCTTGCCGCGCTGAGCCATCAGGCACTACACGCGCTCTTCCATGAAACAGCTTCTGCTCGCCGTCGCGGTCTCCTGCTCCTTCTTCGCCTGTCCCAAGGAGGCGCCCGCCTCGGATCTCGGCGGCAGCGACGGAGAAAAGATGGACACCATCGCCTCCAAGCTCGAGGAGTACCGCACCCGCACCGAGCTGGAGTGCAGCGAGACCTGCTCCATCAAGGGCAAGGTCTGCGGGCTCTCGGGCACCGCCTGCGACATCGCCGGAAAGCACGCCGACCGCGGCGACTTCCAGGAGCGCTGCGTCGCCAGCCAGGAAGACTGCGCCCGCTTCAGCGAGTCGTGCTCGACCTGCTCGAAGTGACCGGCGACGGGCTCCGACGCATGACGAAATCGGGATAGCGTGCACGCCATGTTCACGCTCCTCCCGCTGTGTCTCGCGCTCGCCTCCGGGCAGCTCTCCGCCCAGCAGAGCGCCGCCATCTCCAATGAGCTCGACAAGGCGAACGCGGACGTCGAGAAGAAGTACGACAACAGAAAGCCCCACGAGCTGTCCTCGGAAGAACGTCGGGAGCGCGCGCAGGCGCTCTCCGCCGCCGAGAAGCAGGTGCTCGACAAGGCCGGCGTCTCGATGAGCGCGTGGTCCAAGGATCAACAGAACGGCGGCCGCGAGCACCGCGCCGAGCGGGCGCAGGCGAAGCAGGCGCTCGTCGAGAAGGAGCGGGCCGCCGCGGAGGCCGCCGCCCAGAAGCCCGAAGAGAAGCCCATCGTCATCCAGCAGGGCATCTCCGACAGCTCCCCGGTGACGCTCGAAGACAAGCCCAACGAGAGCGGTGAAGTGGTGGTCGAGGAGGGGCTCCCGGGCGACGCGGTGCGCGACCAGGCCGAGGCATCGGCGGTCGACGGCCCGGGTCAGTCCAGCCCAGCGCCCGCGCGCAAGGGCGGCGGCAAGAAGCGGTGAGCCCGGCCGCTACGCCGGCGCGGTCCGTCATCCACCTCGACATGGACGCCTTCTACGCGTCGGTCGAGCAACGCGACGCGCCTCGCCTCCGCGGGCTCCCGGTCATCGTGGGCGGCCACCCCCAGCGCGGCGTGGTGCTGGCGGCGTCGTACGAGGTGCGGCCCTTCGGCGTGAGGTCGGCCATCCCCATGGCGAGGGCGCTGAAGCTGGCGCCGCACGCGGTGGTGGTGCCCCCGCGCTTCGCCGCCTACGTCGAGGCCAGCGAGGCCGTCTTCCGCATCTTCGAGCGCTACACCCCGCTCATCGAGCCGCTGTCGCTCGACGAGGCCTTCCTCGACGTCACCGCGTCCGTCGGCCTCTTCGGGCCGCCCGCAACCATCGCCCGGCGCATCAGGGAAGAGGTGCGCCGCGAGGTGGAGCTGCCGGCGTCGGCGGGCCTCGCGGAGGTGAAGTTCGTCGCCAAGATCGCCTCCGACTTCGCCAAGCCCGACGGCCAGCACGAGGTGCCCTCGGGCCAGGCCCGCACCTTCCTCGCGCCGCTCCCCATCTCCCGGCTGTGGGGCGTAGGCCCGAAGACCGAGGCGCAGCTCGAGCGCCTCGGCCTGCGCACCATCGGCGACGTGGCCCAGAAGACGCTGCCCTGGCTGTCGGAGCACCTCGGCAACGCCGCGCAGCACTTCTGGGAGCTGGCCCGCGGCATCGACCCCCGCGAGGTGGTGCCGGACCGCGCCGCGAAGAGCGTCGGCGCCCGCGACACCTTCGAAGAGGACCTGCTGGGCGAGGCGGCGCTGCGGCCCCACCTGCACTCGCAGGCGCTCCGCGTGGGGCGCAGGCTGCGCAAGGCCCGGGTGAAGGGGCGCTGCGTGCAGCTGACGGTGAAATACGACGACTTCACCCAGCTCACGCGCCAGCTGACCCTGGAGGCGCCCACCGACGACGGGCAGCTGCTGTACCGCTGCGCGCTGGAGCTGCTGGAGAAGGTCGACCTGCGCCGCCGCGTGCGCCTCACCGGCGTCGCCGCCAGCGAGCTGGGTGACGAGGCGGGGCAGCTGAGGGAGGCGCCGCCACAGAAGCAGGCGCAGCTCAACCGCGCGCTCGACGCCATCGCCTCGAAGTTCGGCGCGAAGGCCATCGTCACCGCCGACCTCCGCGGCCAGGACCCCGACGAGGCGCGCGACGGCTTCTATTCAGAGGACAAGCGAACGACCGCGAAGCAGGCGGAGGCCGCGCGCACCTCGAGCGGCCCCAGGCTGGAGCGCGACTGACGCCGCGTCAGGGTGACGCCAGCTCGCGGGCCAGCGCGCCGATGAAGTCGGGGTGCGCGTTCACCGCTGGCACCAGCGCCAGCTGCTCGCCTCCGGCGCTCCGGAAGGTCGCGGCCGCCGTCAACGCGATCTCCTCCAACGTCTCGAGGCAATCGGCCACGAACGAGGGGCAGGCCACCGCCACCCGCCGCACGCCGCGCTGCGCGAGCGAGACCAACACCTCGTCGGTGAAGGGGCGGATCCACTTCTGGCCCCGCAACCGCGACTGGAAGGCCATGGAGCTGTCCGACACCCCCGCCGCCGCCGAGAGCAGCCGCATGGTGGTGACGCACTGCGAGCGGTAGCACTCGGGCACGCAGGGGTCGCTCTCGCAGGTGTGGTGCGCCACCGGCAGCCCGTGAAAGCTGAACAGCACGTGGTCCGCGGAGATGGCGTCGACCGTCTCGCGGATGAGCGCGCCGCTGGCCTGCACGAAGCCGTCGAGCGCATGGAAGGGAGGGAAGACGGTGGTGGCCGGCGCCTCTCGCCCGGTCAACAGGGTGTTCCACCGGCCCACCACGCTGTCCACGGTGGCGCCGGCGTACTGCGGGAACATCGGCACCACGGTGACGTGCTCGACGCCGGCCGCGTCGAACTCGCCCAGCGCGTCCTCCAGCGACGGGCGCCCGTAGCGCATGGCCAACCGCACCATCACCCCGGGCAGCGCGCGCGCCACCGCCTCGGTCTGGGCGCGGGAATGGAGCAACAGGGGCGAGCCGCCCTCCGTCCAGATGCGCTGGTAGGCGTGCGCGCTGCGCTTCGGACGAAACGGGAGGATGACCGCGTTGAGCAACAGCCAGCGCAGCGGCGCGGGCATGTTCAACACCTGGGGATCTCCCAGAAACTCCCTCAGGTACCGTCGCACCGAGGGCACCGAGGGATCATCGGGCGTGCCGACGTTGACCAGCAGGATTCCGCGACTCATGGCCTGAAGAGGTACCCCCGCCCGCGCACGGTGATGAAGTGCGTAGGGCTCTCGGCGTTGGGCTCGAACAGCCGCCGCAACCGCAGGATGAACTTGTCGATGGTGCGGTCCGTGGGGAAGGCGTCCATGCCCCACACCTCCTCGAGGATGTCGGCGCGCGACAACACGCGGTCGACGTTGCGGGAAAAGAGCTCCATCAGCTTCAGCTCCTTGTCGCTCAACGTCACCTCGCCCTCGTTGGTGGTGGCCCGACCGGTGTCGAAGCGCACGGTGAAATCCCCCACCTGAAACGAGGGCCCCGGCGCCGCCACCGTCCCCGCCGCGCGCCGCAGCAACGAGCGCACGCGCGCCAGCAGCTCGGTCACGTCGAAGGGCTTGGTGAGGTAGTCGTCGGCGCCGCAGTCGAGGCCGCGCACCTTCGCCTGCACCTCGCTGCGCGCGGTGAGCATGAGAATGGGGCAGCGCAGCCCGGCGTCGCGCGCGTCGCGCACCAGCGAGAAGCCCTCTCCCCCGGGCAGCATCACGTCCACGATGGCCAGCGAGACGTCGGCGCGCGCCAGCGCCGCGGCGCCGGTGGCGAAGGTGCCCTCGGAGACCACCTCGTAGCCCGCATGCTTCAGGTTCAAGACCACCAGGTCCCGCACCAGGGCCTCGTCTTCGATGACGAGAATGCGCTCAGCCACGGGCCGCCTCCCGCGCCAGGGGCAACTCCAGCGCAAAGACGGCGCCGTGGCCGGGGCCGGGGCTGGCGGCGGTGAGCTCCCCGCGCATCTGCCTCGCCAGCTGCCGCGCGATGTACAACCCCAGACCGCTCCCGTGCTCCACGCCGGTCCCCTCCGCGCGCTCGAAGGGCTCGAAGAGCCGCTCGGTGTCGCCCGGCGCGAAGCCCTGCCCGGCGTCCTTCACCTCGAGGCGCCACCGCGCGCCGCGCATGGAGTCGGTCAACTCCACGCGACCGCCGCCGTACTTGCGCGCGTTGTCGAGCAGGTTCTCCAGCACCACCCGCACCGCGTCCTTGTCGCAGCTCACCTGGGTGTTCGCGCGCGGGCTCCAGGCCACCTCGTCGTCGGGGAAGCTGGAGCGCCGATGCTCGACGATCTCCGTCACCAGGCGGGTGGTCGACACCTCCTCCTGACGCGCGGAGGACCTCGCCACCGCCGATGTGCTCTCCGGTGGCCGCCTCGAGCCCGGTCTGAGCGTGCATCCGCCGCGATACGGTGTCGATGCCGTGAACGACCTCGTCTTCGATTCCGGGTGGCGGGATGAGGATTACTCCTATGGGCGTCTGGAACGGCTGCGCGGG
>CALNBU010000910.1 GCA_937875615.1 uncultured Archangium sp. | reverse complement strand
AGCACCGGCACGCCGCAGAGGAGATACTCCGCCACCTTGAGAGGGCTCACGCCCCGCTGCGACAACGTCGGGCGGCGGAAGGCGAACCCGGCGTCGCAGGGCTGGAGGAACGCCGGCACCTCGTCTGGCGACGCGCGCTGAAACAACACCGACGCTGGCGGCAGGTCGGTCGCCGCCGCCAGCCGCCGCGCCTCGTCGAGCGCCCCGGTGAGGAGCAACAACCGCGCGCGCGGCGCCCGCCGCAGCACCGCAGAGAAGACGCGGAACATCGACGCCGGCTCGTACTGCGGCCCGAGCGAGCCGCTGTGCACCAGCAGCGGCGCGTCGTCGTCGACGCTCAGGCGTCGCCGCAGCGCCGCGCGCTCCTCGTCCGTCCCGGGCGAGAAGAGCATCGGGTCTCTCCCGTTGGGAACCACCCGGAAGGCGCCGCCTGGGCGCGCGCTGCGCGACGCCAGCAACGCCGCGGCGCCGCGGGTGCGGGTGAGCACCACCTCCGCCGACCTCACCATCGTCCGCTCGATGGCCCGGAACGCGCCGTAGGTGGGCCCGCGCGGCGACCACCCGCCGAAGTCCACCCGCTCATCGGGCATCAGGCCGTCAGAGTCCCAGTACAGACGGGGCCCGGCCCTCCGCCGCGAAGCCAGGGCGATGGCCGCGGGGAGATGCGAGCGGGCCATGACCGCGTCGGCGCGCCACCGCGACGCCAGCTGGGACACCCGCAACGCGCCCCCGGTGATGGCGAGCGCCGTGGCCGCCACCAGCGGCCTCCGGGGAATGGCGACGCAGGTGTAGCCGAGCGCGCGCCGCGACGCCTCCGCGGCGATGCGCGCGCGGAAGGCCTCCACGCTCCAGGAGAACTGCACCACGTGCGTCTCCACCCCGAAGCGGCGCAGGCCCTCGAAGATGGGGAAGAAGAGCCCCTCGAGGTAGGGCGCGTCGGGCGCGTCCCAGGTCAGGTAGAGCAGCCGCTTCACCGGGAGCCCGGGCCCATGACGCCGCGCACCCCGGCCCGGAGCAGCCGCAGCCGATGGCGCACGGAGACCGGCAGCGCCCGCAGCGTCAGCGCGCGCGAGCCCCAGCGGGCGAAGTCGACCAGGGGGAGCGGACTGCGCAGCGCCGCGGCCCGCTCCACGGCGGTCTCCCAGGCCAGGCCGTAGTCGCC
>CALNBU010000909.1 GCA_937875615.1 uncultured Archangium sp. | reverse complement strand
TTCCGCCCGAAGGAGTACCCCATGCTCAAGGACGCCAAGTCGCTGGTGAGCGACAGCCTCGCGCTGCCCGACGGCGCGGTGGGCACGGTGGAGGGCAACGAGAAGGCGCAGCTCACGCCCCAGAAGCTCACCGGAGGCGACGACAAGTGAGCGCTTCGTTCCCAGCCCGAGCCCTCGTGGTCCTCGCCGCGCTCCTCGCCCAGGCCTGCGTCACCACCCCGGAGGTGAGGCCCGACGACGAGCTCCTCGACGGCGGTACCGAGACCCCGGAGGTGCCCTACCTCGCCCGCACCCGGCCGCCCGACGAGACGCCCGCCAACGCCACCTCCGAGGAGCCCGCGGCGGGAAAGCCCGCAGCGAAGCTGCAAGATGAGCCGCCGCCGGCGCCCGCCCACACCTTCAGCCCCGGCGCGCAGAACCGCTTCAAGGAAGGCGTGGCCGCCCTCGCCCGCAACGACAACCGCACCGCGAAGGCCGCCTTCGAAGAGGTGACGCGCTTCGACGGCAAGGCCGCCTACGCGTGGACCAACCTGGGCGTGGTGGCCGAGCGGGAGAACGACCTCGCCGGCGCCGAGCGGAACTACCGCAAGGCGCTCACCGTCGAGCCCGAGCAGACCACCGCCTGGGACTACCTCACCCGGCTCCAGTGCCGCCTCAAGCGCTGCCCGCAGATGGAGAACGAGCTGCGCGCCGCCATCGCGAAGTCGCCGTCGAACCTCGCGCCGCGCAACGCCCTCGTCTACACGCTGCTCGCGCAGAACAAGCTGGGCCCCGCAGCCACCGAGGCCAAGAAGGTCCTCAAGTCCGATGAGCGCAACGTGCGCGCCATGCAGCTGCTGGCCAACGTGTACCTCAAGGAGTCGAAGGTGGAGCTGGCCAGGCTGGTGCTCGAGAACGCGCGCACCATCGACGCCAACGACGCGGCCACCCACAACGCGCTGGGCCTGGTGCAACTCCAGCTCAAGCAGCGACCGCAGGCCCTGGAGTCGTTCCGCCAGGCGGCGCTGCTCAAGCCCGACTTCGCCGAGGCGCGAAACAACTACGGCGCGCTCCTGGTGGAGGGCAACGACTACGAGTCTGCCGCGCGCGAGCTGGAGGCCGCGGTGGCGGCGCAGCCCGACTTTCTCCTCGCCCACCTCAACCTCGGCAACGCATACCGGGGGCTCGGCCAGCCCCAGAAGGCGATTCAACAGTACGAGCGCGTCCGCCAGGCCCGGCCGGAGCTCGCCGACGTGGCCTTCAACCTCGGGGTGACCTGGCTCGACCAGGAGGTGCCGGGCGTCGACACCACCGACCGCTACCGGAAGGCCATCGCCGCCTTCAACGACTACAAGAGCAGAGGCGGCAAGGACGCCAGCGTCGAGCAGTACATCAAGGACGCCAACAAGGGCATCGAGAAGGAAGAGCGCCGCAAGGAGCGCGAGAAGAAGGACGCGCTCAAGCGCGTGAACGACGAGAAGAAGGCCGTCGAAGACGCGAAGAAGCGGGCCGCCGAAGAAGAGACCGCGCGCGTGGAGGCCGAGAAGAAGGCGAAGGCCGACGCAGAGGCGGCAGCCAGGAAGGCCTCGGAAGACGCGGCGAAGCAGGCGGCGCTCGACGAGGCGGCGCGAAAGAAGGCCGAGGCAGAGGCCGCCAAGCGCAGCGCCGCCGACGAGGCGAAGCGCCTGAAGGATGAGGCCGCCGCGGCGAAGAAGGCCGTCACCGCGAAGGCACCTGCACAGAAGGGCGCGGCG
>CALNBU010000908.1 GCA_937875615.1 uncultured Archangium sp. | reverse complement strand
AAAAGAATCGGGGGCGAGGCAGACCCACCGGAGGCGACATGTCGAGCCAGTCCAATCTCCTCCCCTCGATCCTCGTCATCGAGGCCGACGCGGACCTGAGGGAGAGCCTGTGCACCCTGCTTGGAATGGAGGGATTCGAGCCCATCGCCGCGGCGAGCCACGCCGAGGCCGAGGCCCACCTGTGCCAGGGCCCCCTGCCCCTGGCCATCCTGATGGATGGGGACCTCCCCACGCCGCTCACGGAGGCCTTCCTGGCAGGCTGGGCGCGGGGACGGGCCCGGAAGGTGCCCCTGCTCGCCCTCGCCGAGAATCGCGGCCAGGCCCGGCGGGTGCCCCTCTCCCGGGCGACCTCGTACCTGCTCAAGCCGGTCCAGCTGGACGCCCTCCTGGGCACGCTGCGCCGCGTCCTGGGCCGCAAGCGGGCCCTGGAGCTGCGCGAGGCGCCACAGACGCTCGAGCTGCCCCTCTGACGATTCGGCGCCGGGGCTGGAGGGACGGGGAAAAGAAAAAAGCCCCCGGATTTCTCCGGAGGCTTTTCTTTGGAGCGGGAAAAGGGATTTGAACCCTCGACCCCCGCCTTGGCAAGGCGATGCTCTACCGCTGAGCTATTCCCGCATCTCGACTTCGGTCCTGCACCCGGCTTCCCGGGGAGCTGATGTTGGAGCGGGAAAAGGGATTTGAACCCTCGACCCCCGCCTTGGCAAGGCGATGCTCTACCGCTGAGCTATTCCCGCGTATTCCGACTGCCGCCCCGTGAGGGAGCGGGACGGCGAAGTACCTGTGCCCTGACGCACCGTCAAGCGCTTTTCGCGTCTTCGGTGTTTCTCTGGCCCAGGCGGTTGAGGAACGCGTTGAAGTAGGTGCCGGCGCTCCACACGCTGAAGCCCGTCGACAGGTAGAGCAGCACCTTGCCCACCAGGTTGAAGTTGATGGGGTACCAGTCGACGAGCAGGAACACCGGGTGCGTGTAGTGGACGCACAGCGCGACGATGGCCACCAGCTGGAGCGCGGTCTTCCACTTGCCCTCCTGGCCGGCGGCGATGACCAGCCCCTCGCTGGCCGCCACCTGCCGCAGGCCGTTGACGATGAACTCCCGCGACAGGAGCGTGATGACGATGGCCGCAGGCACGCGCCCCAGGCGCACCATCATCACCAGCGCGGCGGCGACGATGAGCTTGTCCGCGAGCGGGTCGAGCAGCTTTCCGGTCACGGTGATGAGGTTCCATCGGCGCGCCAGGAAGCCGTCGACCACGTCGGTGATGGCCGCCACGGTGAAGAGCGCCGCTGCCAGCACCGAGTACCAGGGGTCTCCGTCGTACAGCAGCCAGACGAAGAGCGGGATCACCAGGATCCGCGCCAGGGTCAACATGTTGGGGAGATTCCAGAACTCCTGCGCCAGCACCGAGGGCTTGCGGTTGGCGCGCTTCGCCGCGCGCCGCGCCACCTTCTCGTCCTTGCGGCGCGCCTTGTCTTCCCGCTTGCGCGCCTTCGCCTCCAGCCGCGCCATACGCTTCGCTTCCCGGTCGGTCGCCATCACGCTCTCTCAGGCGGGGCGCCCAGCAGCGCGTAGCCTTCACCCGTCAGCTCGAGCGCCCCGCGCCCGCCGAAGCCGGTCAACCTCGGCGTCACCCGGCCAAACCAGCCCACCACGCGGTGCAGCGGCACCACCAGCGGCGTGCCCAGCGGCACCGGCATGGCGCGCAGGTTGCCGTCGAGCTGCAGCAGCACCCGCCCGGTGCCCTTGAGGTGCACCAGCTCGATCAACTGTTGGTCGGAGGTCAGGCGCCCGTTCTCGAAGCTCACCGGCTCCTCGAAGGCGAAGACGTACTCTTCACGGAGGTAGGCGCCATCGTCGTCAATCTTGATGCCGTTGTGGTCGGTGAGATCCACCGCATGGAACGTCGCCTTGCCGGGCTCGAGGTACACCACGCCGTGGCCAGACACGCGCTGGAGCTGCGCGGGCTCCGTCCCGAAGGGCTCCTGAGTGGCGCGGCCACGTCGGCGGCGCGCCTCGGGCGTCACCTGCAGGCTCCCCACCACCGCCACCAACCCCTCCATGCGCATCAGCATCTCGCCGTGCACCGTCACCGCCAGCCCGTCGTGGCTCAGATGAAACGGCCCCGCCGAGGGCTCGTCGACCCAGGTGCCGGCGGCGCCGAGGTCGACCAGCCGCTGCGACGCCATGGGCGCATAGCCCGCGGGGCCGGGGGGCTCGCTGACTGGAAGGAGCGCCGGCTGCGAGGGCGAAGAGGGCGAGGGCGCGCTCCACGAGGGGTCCTCGCGGCTGGCCCCTAGCAACGCGTCGTCGGTCTCGCTGGGCGCCGTGGCCCAGCTGGCGTCGTCGGGCTGGGCGGCGACGGTTTCAGCGTCGGGCGCGCTGGTGGCCC
>CALNBU010000907.1 GCA_937875615.1 uncultured Archangium sp. | reverse complement strand
CTCGAAGAAGGACGGCGCCGCCGATGGCTCCGAGGCCATCGCCGAGAACATCCGCCAGAAGCAGTCGGGTGACGAGACGCTGACGGAGTTCGACCTCAACCGGGACAAGAAGCCCGACGTGTGGACCTACACCGTCAAGGCCACCGACGCCGAGGGCAACACGTTCGATCGACTCTCGCGCAAGGAGTTCGACACCAACAGCGACGGCAAGGTCGACATCTCGCGCCAGTACGACGAGAAGGGCAACATCAGCCGCGAGGCGCTCGACCTCGACTTCGATGGCCACGTCGACGAGGTCATCTTCCGCGAGAAGGGCGTCGTGGTGCGCAAGGAGCGCGACCTCTCGTCTTCGGGACAGCCGACGCTGTGGCTGTACTACGAGAAGAATCAGCTGGTCCGCAAAGAGCGCGACACCAACGGCGACGGGCGCGTCGACTACTGGGAGTACTGGGAGAGCAACCAGGTCGACCGCATCGGCGAGGATCTCGACGGTGATGGCACCGTCGACCGCTGGACCAAGAACCCCGACTCCGTCGAGTAGCTTTCAGTTCGCGGAGGTCACGAAGGCGTTGAGCGAGGTCTCCCGCCGGAAATCCTCCATGTAGCGCGAGGCGGCGTCCTTCGTCGGGAAGCGGCCCATGCGCACGCGGTACCAGGTCCCCTTCCCGGGGATCTCCGCCTCCACCACGTACGGCGCGTAGCCCTTGTCGCGGAGCCCGGCCGCGAAGCTGTCGGCCTGCGCGCGATCCGGGTACGCCGAGAGCTGCATGGTCCAGGAGCCATCGGCGGCCGTCTCTGCGGGCGGGCGCTGCGCCTTGCCCACCGCCTCCTTCAGGCCACCGGCGTCCATGGTGCGGGTCGCGACCGGCGCGGCCTTCGGCGTCTCGGGCAACCTGGCCGCCACCGCCGCCTCCGGGGCGTCGTCCTCGTCCACGGCCAGCGCGTCGTCCTCGGGCTCGGGCGCCGCCGCGGGGGCGGGCTTCTCGACGAACGCCGGCGCCGTGGGCTCCGGGCGAGCGTCGAGCAGTCCGCGGGCGGCGACCTTGGCCGACTCGACGTCGGGCTGATCGAACGGGTTGATGTGCAGCAGGTGTCCGGCGATCTTCACCGGCTGCGGCTTCGGGGGCTCGGGCGGCTTGAGCTGCTCCACCGGCTTCACCACCGGCGGCTCGGCGATCAACGTCGGCGTCTTCCGGGTCAGCTCGTCCTGAAAGGTGAGGGTCTCCCCGGCCTTCACGTCCTCGAGCGCATCGGTCTTCCTGTCGAGCTGCCCGAGGAGGTCCGTCGGCTGCGCGGCGTGCATGGCCAGCGCTTCACCCGACAACTTCTTCCCCACCACCACGCCCAGCGTGAAGACGCCGCCCAGCACCACCAGGCAGGCCACGGTGATGGAGACAATCTGCCGGTTGTCCAACGACAGCTCGTACTTTTCCTTCAGACGGTGGGAGTCGCGCATGATCGTTACGGCAAGGTAGCGCGCTGTCGCACCTGGTCAATTATTGGGCGCGCCATTCAGGATCCAGTCCCGGATCAGACGCTTCTGGGTGTTGGTCAGCGGGCTCCCGCCCCGCGGCATGTTGTCGGAGGCCACCCGCGTGAAGAACTCGGAGGAGTCCGGGCTTCCCGGCATCACGTTCCCCGAGGAGATGAGGTTGGCGTGGGTGAAGGCGTGGCAGGTGACGCACTTGGCGTCGATGATGGGCTTGATCTGCGAGAGGTAGCTCACCATCTGGACGCCGCCGTCGTCGGTCGGCTCCACCACCGTGCCGCCGTCCGGCTGGTAGACGCCCGCATCGGGGTTGATGCCGGCGTCCGGACGCTCCGGGAAGCTCGCGTCGTAGGCGCCGTTCTCGTACCGGCCGCAGGCGCCGGCGCGACACACCTCGTTGGCAGGGCACGCCAGACAGGCCGCGCCACCAGCGCCGCACGCGTCGACCGCCGCGCCCGAGAGGCAATCTCCCGCCTCGGTGCAACAACCGTCGCAGGTGTCGGCGCTGCAGGCCTCGGTGTCAGCAGGAGGACTGCACGCGGCGACGACGCCGATCACAAAGCCAACGAAGAGCGACGAAGGGGCGCGCATGAGCGGCGCCAGCCTACGCGCAAATCTACGGCCCGCGCAGCGCTTGATCTCCTGTGCGGCCGCTGTACATGACCTTCCGCGCGTGCCGACCCTCGGGAAGCTGGAGCTCAAGAATCCCTTCATCCTGGCCCCCATGGAGAGCGTGTCGGACTGCGCCTGGCGACGGCTGTGCGCCGAGCAGGGCGCCGCCCTCACCTTCACCGAGATGGTGCGCGCCAACGCGCTCGCGCGCGGCAACAAGAGCACCGCCGAGTTGATCGACACCCACGACGCAGAGGTGCCCACCGGCGTGCAGCTCCTGGTGGCCAACGAGCGTGAGCTGGCGGCGGCCCTGCGCACCCTCGAGCAGCTGCCCCAGGCCAGCAACCTCTGCGCCGTCGATCTCAACTTCGGTTGTCCCTCGCCCGAGGTGATCCGCGCCGGGGCCGGGCCCGCGCTCCTCAAGCGCCGCGCCAAACTGGAGGCCATCTTCGAGACGCTGCGCGCCTGGCAGCGCACCACGCCGCTGCGCATCGGCGCGGTGGGCGCCAAGATCCGCCTCGGGCTGAACCGGCTGGAGCAGGACCAGAAGGTGTACCTGCCCATCGTCGAGCTCGCCAACCAGCACCTCGACTACCTCACCATCCACGCCCGCCACGCCCGCCAGGACAGCACCAGCCCGCCCACCTGGAGCGCCGTCGCCGAGGCCGTGGCCCGCGCGCGGATCCCCATCATCGCCAACGGAGATCTCACCTGCGCCGACGACTGGCGCCGAGTCTCCGCCGAGACCGGCGCCTCCTTCGCCCTCATCGCCCGCGCGGCCATCCGCAGCCCCTGGGTGTTCCGCGGGCTGACCGGCGGCGAGGGCCTGCCCGGCTCCCACGAAGAGATCGACGCCGCGCGCACGCGCTACGACGCGCTCGCCGACCACCCGCCCCAAGTCCCGCGCCTGGCACGCCGAGGGCTTCCGGCGCATGCACGCCCGCCTCGACGGGCAGCCCCTCGCCGGCCCCGCGCTCCCCGCCAACGAGCACATGCGCTGACCTCCGCGCGCGCGTACCACCTCGGCTATGGTGCCCCCGCTTTGGATCCCTTCGTCCACAAACTCGTGCTGCGCCTGTTCGACGAGGGGGCGCCCCTCTCGCGCAACCGGCACTTCCACACCTTCGAGACCGAGGAGGGCCGGCGCGCGCTGCGCATCTCCAGGCGCCTCAAGGCGCTCAGGGCCGACATCGCCCGGTGCCGCGCCGAGGGCGGTGAGTCGGTGGTGAAGACAGAGGCCGACGGCGACGCGGTGCGGGTGCAGATTCACCTCCGCTCGCTGCGCTCGACACGGCAGACCACCCTGGAGTGGGCGGAGTACGAGCTGCTGCAGCGCTTGCTGGGAGACACGGCATGAAGTGGTGGTTGGGACTGCTGTTGGTGACCGGCTGCGCCACCACCTCCGGGCGGGCGCTCACGCCTCGCGAGCAGGCGCAGCTCTACCTTCAGCGCGGCGACGGGAAGAACGCGCTCCCGCTGTTGGAGGACCTGGCGAAGACGTCTCCCGGAGAGCTCGACCTGGCGCGCATGCTCGCCGAGGCCCACGTGAAGGCCGGCTCCACCGAGGCCTTCCTCGCGCGGCTACAGGGCAGCGACACCGCCGTGGCCCACTACCAACAGGGGCTGGTGCGCTTCTCCCGCTCCAGCGAGGCCGGCGACGCCGCGCTGGACCACTTCCGCCGCGCCGCGGAGCTCGACGGCACACAGCCCGAGTACCGCTATCGCCTCGGCGTGGCGCTGCTGGAGTCAGAGCAGTTCGAGGCCGCGCGGGAACACCTCGAGGCGGCCGTCGCCGCCGCGAAGGATCGCAGCGCCTGGTACCTGCCGCTGGCCAAGGCGCGCTACCGCACCGGAGACAACAAGGGCGCCATCGAGGGCGTGCGGGTGGCCATCACCGGAGATCCCACCCCCAACGACGTGCGGCAGGCGCGCGCGCTGATGGAGCAGCTCAATGATCCGTTCTCGCACTTCCCCCGCTCCGCGCGCCCCCAGCTCGAGAAGGCGATCCAGTGGCTGGAGGTGGCCGATGTCCCCCAGGAGGCCATCGTGACCCTGGAGGAGCTGCTCCAGGAGCACCCCGACGAGCCCATCCTCCACGCGCTGCTCGGCGTCTCCCACGCGCGCCTCGACGACGCCGGGCGCGCGGTCGACGAGCTCAAGCGCGCCATCGAGCTGGCGCCCGACGATGGAAAGAATCACCTCTACCTCGCGCAGATCTACGAGAGCCGCCAGCGCGGCCAGGCCGCGGAGGAGCACTACCGCAAGGCCCTGGAGCGCAACCCGGTGCTGGAGGACGCCTGGCTCAAGCTGGGGGATCTCAGCTTCGAGCGCCAGGACTACGCCACCGCCCGGCAGCACTACGCCGTGGCGGTGCATCTCCTGCCCGACTCGCCCGAGGTGCGCGGCCGCCTGTCGCTCGCGCACCAGGCCGACGGCAACTGGCCGGCCGCCATCCGCGAGGTGCAGGTGGTGCTCGACGCAGATCCAGACAACCTGGAGTTCGCGCTGCGCATGGGCCTGCTGCAGACCGAACGCTTCGTGGCCGCGCGCACCGAGGTGGAGCGCACCACCGCCGCCGGCGAGGGCCGCAAGTGGCTCACCCGGGTGCTCGAGGAACAACCGGAGAACGCGCTCGCCTCCCGGGCGCTCCAGCGCCTCAAGGTCCGCTAGGCTGCCCGCACCGTGTCCACCCCCAACGAGCCATCGAAGGAACCTCTGGAGCTGGAGCCGGGCCCCCGGCCTCCGTCGGCACAGCCGCAGCGGCCGTCGGTGTCGAACCCCGCGCTGAGCCAGGTGCGCTCCGCCGCCCGCGCGCAGCCCATCACCGCGCCGCAGAAGGCCGCCGGCGCCCGCCTGAAGGAGAGCGCCGCGGACACGGTGCTCAACGCCTTCTCCATCCTCGGGGAGATGGTCGACGACTTCCGGCACAGCGATCGCTTCTTCAAATACAAGGCGCTGGTGGTGACCCTCTGGCTGCTGCTGTCGGTGGGCGCCTTCGGCGTGGCCTGCCCCGGCAGCGGCCACACCAACAAGCTGGGCGCCGAGCTGGTGCTGGCCGGAGAGAACAACACCCCGGTCTACATGCTGAAGAACGCCAGCTCCAACACCTGGGAGGACGTCGAGGTGCTGGTGAACGGGAAGTACCGGGCCACGCAATCGAGGATGGAAGCAGGGGTCGGCACCCTCACCCTCACCGCCGCCGTGCTGTGGGACGAAGCT
>CALNBU010000906.1 GCA_937875615.1 uncultured Archangium sp. | reverse complement strand
CCGGCCGCCCAGCTCCGGGCTGCGGGCCAGCCCGCCCGGCTCGCCCGCGGCCTCCAACACCAGCACCTCGCGGCCCCGCGCCCGCAGCAGCGCCGCCGTCAGCAGCCCGCCCAGCCCACCGCCCACCACCAGCACGTCGTGTGTCGTCGTCATGCCCGCAACACGTTTGGCGGGTGGAGGCCGTGACAACCGAGGTGGATTTCTGCGGCGCGCGGGCCCCTCCGTCACGCCACAAACCACACACTCCACACAACACACACATCAAGCAATGAACAATAGATACCTATGAGATTTCAACAAAGAGGCCCGCTATAGATTGTCTCCATGCGGATGTGCTGCGAATTAACGCTCGCCACCCTGCTGTTCATGAGCTGTGACTCGACCCAGCCCACCATCGACGGTGGCGGGTCGTCCGATGACGGAGGCGAAGGAGACCCTGATGATGGAGGAGCCCTCCAACCTCTCGATGGAGGACGACGCGAGAGCGCGTGGCGCGTGGGGCTGCCGCCCATCCTCGATGACCCGCCGGGCTGGTGGATTCCGGCTGAATCGACGCGGGCGCTGTACCCCACCGGCGCGACACATTCGCCCATCACAACGGCGCTGGCGACGCGCCTGCGTCACATCGCGCTGCACAGCAACAGCCTGCAGGACAACGTGGTGATGAAGATTGGCGACAGCATCACCGCCAGCAATTCC
Source organism: uncultured Archangium sp. (assembly GCA_937875615.1). Lineage (GTDB taxonomy): Bacteria > Myxococcota > Myxococcia > Myxococcales > Myxococcaceae > Archangium_A. The sequence goes on along the minus strand of CALNBU010000906.1, from coordinate 955 downwards.
TACCTGCACTGCTTCGACGGAGATGTGAACAATCTCGCTCCGTCCTGGGAGTTCAACATCGACCTCGGTGGTCGGGCAGCGCTCGCCGACGTGATTCTTCACTTCCGCTCTGCGCGCATCGGTCGCACCACGCCCTTCGGCAGGGAAAGCCGCGCGGCCCGAGTGGGCGCCGGCGCCGAGTTTCCCCTCACTGGACGAACGCCGCCGCTCGAGGTGGAGCTCGACGCCACCGCCGCGCAGTTCGCCACCGTCATGTACGGCACCAACGACGTCGGCCTCGGCGGCAGCGCCGACATCCCGCTCGATTTCAAACTCACTCCGTACGCGAGGCACCTGGTGCAGCTCATCGACTGGTTGCTCGCGCGCGGCGTGGTCCCGGTGATGAGCACCATTCCTCCACGCAACGACGCGTATGAGTACCTCGGCATCGTCGAGACCGCGAACGCAGTGGTGCGGGCCATCGCGCAGGGGCGACAGATTCCGCTCATCGACTACCATCGCGAGATGCTCCCGCTGCTGGAGTTGGGCCTCAGCAGCGATGGCATGCATCCCAGCGTGAAGGACTACAACTCCTCGTGCCACTTCACGCCCGAGGGGCTCAGCTATGGCTACAACACACGCAACCTGGTCACGTTGCAGGCGTTGGACCGCCTGATGAAGACCGTCGTCGATGGCGTGCCCCGACTCGATGACGACGCGCCGACGCTGGCCGGCGATGGCTCTCGGGCGGCGCCCTTCGACGTGCCTTCGCTCCCCTTCTCGGACCTGCGCGACGTACAGGGACTTCTCGCCAACGACTTCGACGACTACGGCTGCACCAACGCTCGCCCCGGAACGGGCCGCGACGCCGCCTACCGACTCACCATCGACGCGCCGACCACGCTGCGCGCCGTCGCCCTGGACGCGACCCCGCTTCCCGAACTGGACGCGGGCACCGCCGCGCCCCTCGACGTCG
>CALNBU010000905.1 GCA_937875615.1 uncultured Archangium sp. | reverse complement strand
CGGGCCGCCTTCGCGCCCGGCACCCGGGCGCCGCTGCTGGTGGGCGCGTGCAGCTGCACCGAGCAGGGGCGCACCCCGGGGCCACTGGGCCGCGCCGGGCAGCGCGACGACCTCGACGTCTTCCTGCTCCTGGGCGACACCAGCTACAACGACGGCTGCGAGACCATCGCCGAGTACCGCACCCAGTGGGCCGCGAACCTGAGCAGCCCCGAGTACCGTGCGCTGCGCGCCGCCACCAGCGTGCTGGCCACCTGGGACGACCACGAGGTCACCAACAACTTCAACCCCGAGACCATCGACGCCGCCGCGCGCCAGACGTACTTCGAGGCGCTGCCGCTGCGCCGCGACGCCGACGCCCCGGACCGCCTGTGGAAGTCGCTCACGTGGGGCGACACCGCGGAGTTCTTCGTGCTCGACGCGCGCGGCGAGCGCCAGCCGTCGACCCGGGGCGTGCTGAACGACCCCAACATCTACCTCTCGCCGGAGCAGCTCGACTGGCTGAAGGCCGCGCTGAAGGCCAGCACCGCCACCTTCAAGGTCATCATGAACTCCACGCCGGTGACCGACTTCGGCTTCTCGGTCTTCACCGGCGACGCCTGGGTCTCGTACCCGCGTCAGCGCGAGGCGCTGCTCTCGTACATCGAGGACGAGGCCATCGAGGGCGTGCTGTGGATTTCCGGAGACCACCACTTCGCCAGCGTGGGGCGGGTCACCGGCCCCCTGCAGCTCGGGCCCGGCAAGGGCGCCTGGGAGGTGCTCGCGGGCCCCGGCGCGCAGAGCGCGAACCCCGCCTACCTCGCGCTGCAGGCCAACCCCTCGCGCTGGCCCATCGCCACCGGCACCAACAACTACGCGACCTTCGCCTTCGACCCGGCCACGCGCGAGGTGCGGGTCGGCTTCGTCAACGGCAGCGGGCAGGAGTTCGCCGCGCGCACCCTGACGCTCTGACCTTCAGGCCAGGCACCGCCACAGCGCCGCGCGCCGCTGAAAGCCGTGCGCGTCGAACCACGCCAGCGCGTCGTCCAACGGCGTGCCGGCCAACACCTCGCGGCCCACCTGCAGCTGCCGCTGCGAGAGCACGTTCTCCCTGGGGAAGCGCGCGCACGCCCGGGCCAGCAGGGCCTGCGCGGCCTCGCCCTGCCCTCCCCACGACAGGGCCAGCGCCTGCAGCGCGTACGCCTCCGCCGGGTCCACCTCTTCGGTCCAGGGCACGTCGTGCCGCTCCCAGGTCTCGAGGGCGCCCATGAACGCCGTGCGCGCGCGCGCAAGGTCGAGCGGGTCACCCGACTGCCGGTAGCGCCGCAGCCACAGCCGCCCGCCGAGCGCACGCCCCCAGGCCACCAGCATGTCCCAGCCGTTCCGCTCCGCCGCCTTGCGCGCGCCGGTCATCAGCGCCTCTGCTTCAGAGAAGCGCTCGCGGGCGAGCTCCACCGCGGCGAGGGCCAGCGGCGCCTCCGCCTGCGCCGCGTGGTTCCCCACCACCGCCGACAGGCGGGCGTACGTCGACTCGCCCTCGAAGGCCGCGTCGAACTCCCCCAACTCGGTCTGCACCAGCACCAGGTTGTGCACCCCGATGGCCTCGCGGCGGAGCCAGCCGGTGCTGCGCGCCAGCTCCAGCGCGGTCTCGAAGGCCCGCCGCGCCTGCCGCAGCTCACCCTGGCCGTACAGCACGATGCCCTTCGCGTTCCACGCCAGGCAGGCGTCCCGGGGGCGCCCGGAGCGCTCCGCGAGCACGAGCTGCTCTTCGGCCAGCAGCCGCGCCTTCCAGAGGTCGCCTTGCGAGGCGGTGGCAATCTGCTCGGCGCACACGAAGGCGCTGGCGCCGTCGTCCGCGCGCAGCACCTCGCTGGGCACCTTGCGCCGCGCCACCTCGCACACCCGCATCGCCTCGCGGGAGGCGCCCACCACCTCGCTGAGGAACCAGCTCCAGCCGCACGCCCAGCGCAGCCAGAGGTGGGGGACGGCGGCGCCTTCGAGGCGCGACAGGCTCTCTTCCAGCGCGGCGAAGGCGGCCTGGGTGTCGTCCTTTCTCCCCAGGTGCGAGAGGCACTCGGCCCGGGTCAGCTCCAGCGCGGCCTGCGCCTCCTGGGGCGCGAGCGACTCCCAGCGGTCGAGGACCCCGCGCGCCAGCGACGCCAGCACCCGGCCCGCCGCCGAGGCCGGGAGCGACTCCGCCAGCGGCGACGTCGCCGAGCGGCCCACGCTTCGAATGGCGGCCAGCGCCTCCTCGGGCAACCCGAGGAAGAGCTTCACCTCGGCCAGCCGCCGCACCAGCACCAGCCGCCGCACGCCCTGCGCCGACCGCAGCGCCACGTCGAGGAGCGGGAGCGCGTCGCTCCGCCCCGGCAGGGCGCAGGCCGAGGCCTCGTGCCAGTGCGAGGCGGTGACGCCGTCGAGCGCGGGCGTGGCCAGCGGCACCGCCACGCCGGCGAACACCGCGCTGCGGCCCGCGGCGCTGCGCGCCAGCGA
>CALNBU010000904.1 GCA_937875615.1 uncultured Archangium sp. | reverse complement strand
GCTCCAGACCGCGGCAGAGCTGGAGCAGCTCATCAAGTCGAAGAATCAGGGCAACGCCCCGGAGCCTGACTACGACCAATCTGGCGAAGAGGGTGGCGCGGTCGACGTCGACGTCGGCGGTGACGCCGGTGGTGCGCCGGCGCTCTACATGATGCTGGAGGGCGGAGAGCTCGACCGCATCGCCAAGGAGCGCTTCGTCATCGGGCGCGGCAAGCACTGCGACTTCGTCATCAACTCCGGCAAGGTCTCGCGGGAGCACGCGGTCATCGTTCGCGACGCCGACGAGTTCTTCCTCGAGGATCTCGGCTCTTCGAACGGCACCTGGTTCAACAAGCAGCGCATCAAGCGCCGGAAGATCGAAGACGGCGACGAGTACTTCATCTGCAGTGAGAAGGTGAAGTTCGTCTACCGCTGAGCGACGATGCCCTCAGTTCCGCTGTTGGTGTTGTTGGCGGTGACGTTGCTGTGCGCAGTCTGGTTCGACGTCCGGGCGCGGCGCATCCCTGATTTCCTGACCTGGCCGGCGATGGGCGTCGCCCTGCTGATGCGCCTCTGGGGAGACGGCCTCGGCGAGGTGCTGGACGTCGGCCTCCTCTCGGGTGTGGCGGGGTTGGCGGCGGCCGCGGCCTGGTTCGGGGCGTTCGCCTACTTCTCGAAGGGCGGCTTCGGGTGGGGCGACGTGAAGCTGGCCGCTGCGATCGGCGCGGTGTGTGGCGTGCCGTTGATCTTCACTGCGGTGGCCTGCATCAGCCTGGTCGGGGCACTTCAGGCCGGCGCGCAGCTCTTCTGGGGCGGAAAGTCCGCAACGAAGGCGGGTCTGCCCTACGCGGTGGCGATGGCGCTGGGCACCGTGTGGGCAATTTGGTGGCAGCGATAGGTGGTCGGTCTGCTACGGTGCGCGACTCAAATGCGAACGACCTGCATGCGTGGTGTTGCGCTGGTGGCTTCGATGATCGCCACCGTCTCGCTGGCTCAAGATGGCGGCCCGGTTTCTCTCGGCGTGGGCACGCAGAAGGTGCTCACCGTTCCGGGCATCCAGCGCGTCGCGGTCGGTGATCCCGCCATCGCCGACGTCCGGACCATCGGCAACAACCAGCTGCTGATCATCGGCTCTGCCGAAGGCAAGACCACGCTGCTGGTGTGGAAGACCTCGGGGCAGCGCATCAGCTACCTGATCAGCGTCCGCAAGCAGGACCCCAACGAGATCATCTCCGAGATCAAGAAGCTCCTCGGCGACGTCGAGGGCGTCAACGTGCGCATGGTGGGCGACCGCATCTATCTCGACGGGCAGGCCTACACCCAGGCCGACGCGGACCGCATCGAGCAGGTGGTGGGCCTCTACACCAACGTGAAGAGCTTCGTGAAGATCGCGCCCAACGCCAAGAAGCTGGTGGCGCAGAACCTCAACGCGGCCTTCCAGAAGGCGGGCCTGAAGAACGTGCAGGCCAACGTGGTGGGGTCCACCATCTTCCTCGAGGGCTCCGTGGAGTCGCAGCAGGATCTCCAGAAGGCGGAGCTGATCACCAAGGCCATCGGCGAGAAGGTGGAGAACCTGCTGGTGGTGGGCATCAAGCGGATGATCCTCTCGGAGGTTCAGTTCGTGGAGATCCGTCGTCAGTCGACGGACCGCTTCGGCATCAAGTACCCCCTCGACATCAGCGGCAACGCCCAGGTGCGCGTCAACATCACCAAGGATCTCTTCCCCGGCACCTTCGGACAGGGCGCGATGGCCGCGACCGGCCTCGGCAACGCCCAGCTCAACGTCGGCTTCCAGATGAACGACGGCTACGGTCGCCTGCTCGCGCAGCCCAAGCTGGTCTGCGCCTCGGGTGAACAGGCGGAGTTCCTGGCGGGCGGTGAGGTGCCGATTCCGCTCATCACCAACAACTCCTTCGCGGTGGAGTTCAAGCCCTACGGCGTGATCCTCAAGCTCCGGCCCACGGCGGACCGCAACGGCAACATCCAGACCGAGATCACCGCCGAGGTCTCCGAGGTCGACCTCTCGGTGGCGGTCACGCTCGGCGGCGGCGCGTCGATTCCCGGCTTCCGCGTTCGCAAGGTGAAGACCAACGTCACCGTGCGCCACGGAGAGACCATCGTGCTCTCCGGCGTGTTCGCCCACGACGAGCAGAAGTCGGTGAGCAAGGTGCCGGGCCTGGGGCACATCCCCATCATCGGCGAGCTCTTCAAGAACCGCGCGTTTGACAGCAACAAGCGCGAGCTGGTGGTGTTCGTGACGCCGCGCATCGTCAACCCCGACAGCGACAAGATCCGGTCGATCATCGACGACGTGAAGAGCCGCTACAAGCAGGCCCGCGGCGAGGTCACCTTCGGCATCTTCGACTGAGCGCTACCGCATCGGATAAGTGGCCCGCTCGGTCCGGATTTCGTTCTTAAACCAATAACTTGGCTCAGGCGTGGTACGCTGCCGCGCATGTTTCTCATTACCCTGGCCGAGAAGGGCGGAGATCCCGAGGCTCTCCTCTTTGATTCGCAGGACGAGGTCACCATCGGCCGTGTCGAAGGCAACGACATCGTGCTGGCCAAGGGCAACGTCAGCAAGCAGCACGCGAAGATCGTCCTGAAGGACGGGAAGTACGTGGTGGTCGACCTCAAGTCGACCAACGGGACCTTCGTGAACGGCAAGCGGCTGGCGGGCCCGCTGGTGGTCAAGCCGACGGACAAGATCTACGTCGGCGACTACATCATCAACGTCGACGCGCCGGCCGAAGAGTACGACGAAGGTGGAGAAGAGGGGGCCTACGAGGACGAGGCTGATGAGGCCTACGACGAGGCGCCCGAAGATGAGGCGCCGCCTCCCGAAGACGAGCCGAACAAGAACATGCCGGCCTCGTTGGCCGCGGCGATCCGTCGGCGCAACCGGAACATCGACCCGCGCATCGAGGCCTACGCCAACCTGCAGAAGGACATCCACGAGCGGCTGATCGAGTACCTCGACCTCCGTCGCATGGACATGGACCGCCTCGGCGACGAGGAGCTGTGGCGACGGACCGAGAAGGCCATCCAGGACATCCTCGCCCAGATGGATGGCGACGGTGAGATCGGTGACGACATCGATCGCGACATGCTGCTCACCGACGTCCTCAACGAGGCGCTCGGCCTCGGGCCGCTCGAGGCGTTCCTCGCTGACGATGACATCAGCGAGATCATGGTGAACCACGCCAACCAGATCTACATCGAGAAGAAGGGCAAGATTCGGCTCTCCGACAAGATCTTCTCCTCGAATCAGGCGGTGCTGGGCGTCATCGAGCGCATCGTGGCGCCCATCGGCCGCCGCATCGACGAATCCAGCCCGCTGGTGGACGCGCGCCTCAAGGACGGCAGCCGCGTGAACGCCAT
>CALNBU010000903.1 GCA_937875615.1 uncultured Archangium sp. | reverse complement strand
TGGGTCGGCAGCAGATGACGAAGCTGCACGTCTACGCCGGCGACAAGCACCCCCACACCGCCCAGAAGCCTGCTGCCAAGCAGGTTGAGGCGTAACGAGAGCGCACAACCATGGCCAAGTCCGCCACTGAAGGTTTTTACGCCACCGGCCGCCGTAAAGAGGCCACCGCCCGCGTGTGGGTCAAGCCGGGCTCCGGCGCCACCGTCGTGAACGGCCATCCCCTCGCCGAGTACTTCGGCCGTGAGACGTCGATCATGATCATCAACCAGCCGCTCCAGGTGTTGGAGCAGGCCGGCAAGATCGACATCACCGTCAACGTGCGTGGCGGCGGGCTCTCGGGCCAGGCCGGCGCGATCCGCCACGGTCTGTCGCGCGCGCTCACGCGGCTCAACCCTGAGTTCCGGCCGCCGCTGAAGAAGGCCGGCTTCCTCACCCGCGACTCTCGCGCGGTCGAGCGCAAGAAGTCGGGTCAGCCCGGCGCCCGTCGTCGCTTCCAGTTCAGCAAGCGCTAAACGCGTTTCCCTGCAACTGCTTTCGAGCCGCCGCTCCCTTCAAAAGGAGCGCGCGGCTCGAAGTGTTTTGGGCGCGTGGTGGTAGCTTTGGGGAATGGAACTCAATGAGATTCTCACCATCGCGCTGCGAGGCGGCGCGTCGGACATCCACCTGAAGGCCGGTCTGCCTCCGATGTTCCGTCTCGATGGGCAGCTGGTGCCGCTCAAGGACGGGAAGCGGCTGCCGCCCGAGGAGGTGGCCCGCATGGCCTTCGGGATCATGAATGAGTTTCAGAAGGAGAAGTTCAAGCAGAGCAACGAGGTCGATCTCGCCTACGGCGTGCCGGGCCTCGGCCGCTTCCGCGTGAACGTCTTCCAGCAGCGCGGCACCATCGGCGCGGTGCTCCGGGTGATCCCCTTCAAGATCATGAGCATCAAGGAGCTGATGCTCCCGCCGGTGCTGGAGAAGATGTCGCTGGAGGAGCGCGGCCTGATCCTCGTCACCGGCACCACCGGCTCCGGCAAGTCGACCTCGCTGGCGGCGATGATCGATCACATCAACGCCAACGAGACGAACCACATCATCACCATCGAAGATCCCATCGAGTTCCTGATCCGCGACAAGCGCTCGATCATCAACCAGCGCGAGGTGGGCGTGGACACCATGAGCTTCAGCCAGGCGCTCAAGAGCGCGCTCCGGCAGGACCCCGACGTGATCCTGGTGGGCGAGATGCGCGACGTGGAGACCATCGAGACCGCGCTCCACGCCGCCGAGACGGGCCACCTGGTGATGTCGACGCTGCACACCCTCGACGCCGGCGAGACCATCAACCGCATCATCTCCACCTTCCCGCCGCACCAGCAAAAGCAGATCCGAATCCAGCTCGGGGCGGTGCTCAAGGGTGTGGTGTCTCAGCGCCTGGTGCCGCGCGCCGACGGCAAGGGCCGCGTCGCCGCAGTGGAGATCATGAAGGCCACCGCGCGCATCAAGGAGATGATCGAAGACAAGGATCGCACCAAGGAGATCCCCGACGCCATCGCGCAGGGCCACATCAGCTACGGCATGCAGACCTTCGACCAGTCGCTGATGCAGTTGGTGCGCGGCAACCTCGTCACCTACCAGGAGGCGCTGCGGCAGGCCTCGAACCCGGACGACTTCGCGCTGCGCTTCCAGGGCGTCAGCTCCACGTCGGACGCGAAGTGGGACAGCTTCGACGGCAAGCCCGGAGAAGAGAAGGCGATGCCAGGCAGCGCCGCCTACGGGGCGCAGATGAACGCCGCCGCGCCCGCCGCCCGTCCACCTGGTCCGCCGCCCGCTCCGGTGGCGGCTCCGCAGGCGCCGCGCCCGGCGCCGGC
>CALNBU010000902.1 GCA_937875615.1 uncultured Archangium sp. | reverse complement strand
ATCGCCGACCTCCGGGCAGACACCAACCGCGACGGCACGGTCGATCTCACCGGCGCGAGCGACGACACCGATGAGCATCTGTGGACTGCAGCACGTGGAGCCATCTTCCTCGCCAACATCGACGACGATTCTTCCCGCTGCTCGACCAGCACTGCGCAAAGCGACGTAGCGCTGCCGCAGTGCCACGACGCCGCCGACACCATCATCAACGGGCCACAGGATCTGCTCGACACCGCGCCGCTCTCCATTCTGGCGTGGCCCGAAGCGCCGGACGGCGCCACCGCGCGGCTCTCGCTCCCCGCCAACAGCGACAAGGTGCGCTTCTTCGTCAGCGAGTCCAACGGCGACTACACCCACTTCAACCACCAGGGCGGCACCTTCTCCGCCGCGGCGCTGCGCGCCGGCATCTCGCTGCGCATGGAAGGCGTGGACATCGTGCGCAACACGGCGGCGTGGAATGGCTACGTCGACGTGGTCCTCACCGTCGAGGCCGGCACGGAGCAGGCGACCGACACCGTGCGCATGCGCGTGGCCCCGCTCCTCACCTACAGCCACGCCACCCCCGTGGTGACCGGCTACGCCACCAACGTCCCCGGCGACAGCGACTCCACCGACTTCCGCACCGACGTGCAGACCGCGCTCACCGCCGGCAGCGTCACCGCGCCGCTGGTGAGCCTCACCACGCCGGGCGGTCCCGACCAGTGGACCCAGGACCTCTTCGAGACCGGCTACATGACCATGCCCACCGCCTCCGGTGTGCAGGTGATGCGCGCCGCCATCCGCTCGGCCAACCACTACAACTCCGGCACCACCAACCCGCTGCGCACCGCCGGCAAGCTGGTCTTCACCACGCTCCGGGGCCCCGACATGGCCGGCATCCAGCAGTACCAGCTGGGCAGCTCCAGCTACGCGTCCTACGACTCCTTCGGCAACCTCGAGACCATTCCTCCGTTTACGCACAACGGGGTCACCTGGCCGCTGGGCCGCATCATCCGTGGCTCGACGGCGAGCGACCACCCCGACACCAGCATGCTGACCATGATGGAGTCGCAGTCGATTCAGCAGCCGCTGTACGTCGACACCTCGTGGCTGGCCGTGGGCCACATCGACGAGACGATCAGCTTCCTGCCGGCCTCCACGCCCCGCGGGTGGATCATGCTCGTCAATGACCCCCGGCTCTCGCGCACCATGCTGCAGGACGCCGTCGACGCCGGGTACGGCTCCACCCTCATCTTCCCCGGGCAGCTCACCTACAACAGCAGCGGCACCAACTGGGTCAACGCCCAGCGCACCATCAACGCGGTGCTGACCGACACCGCCATCATGCAGGAGAGCCTGGCCTCGGCCGTCGAGGTCGACGCGCAGGTGGCGCTCATCAAGCAGGCGACCGGCATCACCGACGCGGAGATCGTGCGCGTGCCCTATCTCCACGAGTCGGCTGACGGCTACTCCGTGGCGTACCAGCCGGGCACGGTGAACGGCTACCTCATCAACCAGAGCATCTACGCGCCCCCCGAGCCGCACGGCCCCATCATCAACGGCCAGGACATCTTCAAGGTCCAGCTGCAGAACGCGCTCGCGCCCTTCGGCTACACGGTGTCGTGGGTGGAGAACTGGTACCTGTACCACATCAACATGGGTGAAGTGCATTGCGGCACCAACGCCACGCGGGTTCTTCCCGCCGCCAACTGGTGGGAGACCGGCCGATGAAGACGCTGATTGTTCTGTCTGTGTTGTCTGCGCCCGCCTTCGCTGGCGGGTTGGTGCTGGATGCCTCGAGGCTCGCGGCGGAGGACGCGCGCGCGCTGAAGGCCCAGGTGGCCGCCGCCCGGCGCGACGCGCCACGCACCTTCGAGCTGGTGTCGACGTTCGCGCAGCAGGCAGACCTGCTCGACCGCACCAAGCGTGGTGGACGCGTCGCCGCCATGGGCCGCACCTTCAAGCAGATGGGCCCCGAGGCGCTGTGGCCCATGCTGGAGCTGCTGGCCCTGACCCACGGCGACGTCGCTCAGACTGAAGGCGGCCGGCGCTCGCTGGCGGTGGGCCTGCTGGAGGCGGTCGGCGAGCTGCGCGACGAGCGGGCGGCGCCGGTGTTGCGCGCGGCCCTCGACGTCGACGTCTCTCCGTTGGTGACCCGCGCCGCGGCCTACGCCTACGGCGACCTGCAGACCGACGAGGTCGCCGCCACCCTGGTGGCGCTCTCGAAGGGCCCGGGGGCGCGCGCGCGCGCCATCCGCGAAGGAATGGGCAGCTGCCGCCGGGTGGCGGTGACGCAGGCCCTGGGCGAGGCCCTCGCTTCGGCGCACGACGTTCGCGAGGTGGTCGAGCTGTCGCGCACGCTGGGCGACGTCGGCAACGCCTGGGCATGGCAGACGCCCTCGGTGGTCACCCGCGGCGAAGAGGCCGCCGTGCGGCGCCTGGCCTCGGTCGCGCTGCTCGAGTCCTTCCTCTCGCGTGGCGGTGAAGAGCAGCAGGCCGCGAGCAACGCGCTGCTGGTGGTGGACGCCACCGAGCTGCCGCAGCTCATCGGCGCGGCCCGCGCCAAGGCCGACAACCGGCAGCTCGCGGCGCTGACCACGCTGGAGAGCCGGCTGGCCAACCACCCCGGGCGCTGACCCACGCTCACGCAGTCGCAGAGGGCCACCCGCGTCGCCGCGTGGTGGCCCTCGTCGTTTCCGGCCCACATGAGGAACTTTCGGGGACCCGTGACATCGGCGCCCTGACCTGGTGGACGCGGTCCCGCGGCATCCCCAAGAGGAGACGCGCTGGCACGGCCATTGCCTTTCGTCCGGACCATGCGACTCCTCTTCCTCTCCGTGCTCCTCACCGCCACCGCCGCGCTGCCCTGCTCGATGCTGGACCTCCCTCACAACGCGTCGTCGCTCCCGGAGAACGACATCGCGGGAGAGGGCGACGACACCACCGCGCCCTCCGTGGTGCGCATCGACGACGTGGAGCTCCGGTTGGTTCGTTCCCCGCATGATGGCTCGGGCTTCGCCTGCCCGGAGCCCGACCGGCTGGTGGTGACCATCACCGCCAGCGACGAGCACACGCCCATCGCCTCGCTGCGCTACGTCGCGGCCTTCGGGGACACCGCGCAGCCCGCGGCCAGCGCCGCGCCCTCCCTGCTCTTTCAGCCCGACGAGGGTGGCCACACCTTCTCCGCGTGGCTGGGCGTGGACCGCCAGCGCAGCGGAGAGCAGTTTCGACGCGCGCAGCTCTGCTTCACCGTCGCCGCCGTCGACGCCGCCGCCAACGTCGGCGAGCGCTCCACGCCCCACTGCCTCGACACCACCGACGAGCGCAACGCCACCATCGAGCAGGGCTCGGGGTGCAGCACCTCGCCTGCGTCCTGGCTGCCGCTGCTGGTCCTGCTCCCGCTCGGCGCGCGGCGGCGCGCTGGGTCCTCGCCCTCAGCGTGATTCGTCGACCGACATCCCGGAGACCAGCCGGTTGCCCTGCTCCAGCAGCCGCGCCACCTCGGCGTGCGCGCGCAGGGTGAGGGCCTCTCTGGAGTCTGGCCCCAACCCCTGCGTCGCCAGCGGCGCGCCGATGACCAGGGCCGCGGGCCGCGGCTTCACCAGCTTCGAGCCCTTCTCGAGGATGCGGTGCGTCCCCGCGATGGCCGCCGGCACCAGCGGGACCTGCGCGGCGAGCGCCATCACCGCGGCGCCCTTCTTGAAGGGTCGAAGGACGCCGTCGTCGCTGCGCGTCCCCTCGGCGAAGAAGACCACGCTGACGCGCTCGCGCACCGCCCGCGCCGCCTCCTGCAGCGTGGCCTTGTCGCCGTCGCCGCCGGTGCGGTCGACGAAGATGTTGCCGGCGCGCTCCAGCGCGTAGCCAAAGACCGGCACGCTGCGCAGCTGCTTCTTCGCCACGTACCGCACGTGGCGGCGGATGTGCCGGAACATCACCGGCGCGTCGAAGTGCGACTGGTGATTCACGGCCAGCACGAAGTTCCCGGCAGGCAGGTGCTCCAACCCCTCGCACACGGTGCGCACGCCCGTGGCGCGCAGCACGGACTCCGCCCACAGGTACAGCGCGCCGTCGGGCGCACGCTCGTCGACGAAGCTCAGCGCGGCGACCACGGAGGAGAACACCCCGGTGAGCCCCACCGCGGCGACACCGGAGAAGGCAGTGCGTAGGACCTGGGCAGGGAGCTCCACGGCTGGCGAACGTAGCCGGTTCACGCCGTGACCGCGAAGCGGTAGCGCACCTCGTCATCGCCGCGGGAGAAGCCGCGCAGGCACTCCGGCTTCAGCTCCGTCTCCAGCATCTTGAGGCCCCCCTGCGCGAAGCCCATCACCGAGTACTCGAAGTACACGTGGGGCGTCGGCACGCCGTAGATGCGCAGGTCGACGTGCGCCGGCGCCTCGTGCACCTCCAGCTCGCCGCCGTCGAAGTAGCTGCGGTAGATGCGCGGCGTGAAGGCCAGGAAGCGCCTGTTCTCTCCGGCCGAGAACAGCCCGCGCAGCTGGTGCTGCATGGCCCAGACGCCGGAGTCCACGCCCAACGTCCACCAGGCGCGGGTGTCACCATCGAAGAAGTGCTCGACCAGCAGCTCGTGCAGCGAGAGGAACTCTCCCGCGTCGATGCGCGAGATGGTCATCACCGGCGTGCGCAGAAACGTGAACGCCTCGACATGGCGATCCAGAAACGCCCGCCAGGCGTCGGCTCCGAACGACTTCTCCATCGCGTCACAGCGCGCCAACCAGGCGTTGCCTTTGATTCTCATCCCGTGGTTCCCCCCAACGTGGACCACGCGAGTCTCGCGCACTTTCAGAAGAAATCGCGAGCAGGAAACAACAACACCTCCGAAATCGTGGTGACGCCCAGCAACAACATCAACACCCGGTCGAGGCCCACCGCGATGCCGCCGGCGGGGGGCATCCGGCCCAGCGCGCCGAGGAAGGCCTCGTCGAGGGGAAAGACCGGCCGCCCGAGCGCCTGGCGCAGCGCCTGCTCCTCCAGCAGCCTCCGGCGCTGTTCAACTGCATCTGTCAGCTCGGTGAAGCCGTTGGCCAGCTCCACGCCCTGCACGTAGAGCTCCACCCGCTCGGCCACCCGGGGGTCGCCCTGCTTCAGCTTCGAGAGCGCCGCCATCGAGGCGGGGTACTCGATGAGGAAGGTGGGGCGCCCGAAGCCCAGCTTGCGCTCCACCCGCTCGAGAAAGAGGTGGAAGAAGACGTCGTCGAAGGCGCGGGAGTCACCGACGTGCACCCCGATGGCCTTCGCCGCGGCGGCCAGCGACGCCCCGTCGGGGTGCGCGAAGAGGTCGATGCCGGTGTGACGCAGCACCGCGTCGCGCACGGTGAGCCGCTCGTAGGGCAGCGCGCCGAAGAGCCCCTGCTCCGGCGCCACCGCCGCCTCCGCCGCCGCGAGCGCGCCCTCGAGGTCCTCCATGATGGCCTCGTACCCGGCGTGCGGCCGGTAGAACTCCAGCATGGTGAACTCCGGGTTGTGCGAGCCGGAGATTTCTCCGTTCCGGTAGGTCTTGCAGAGCTGGAAGAGCGGCCCCGACCCGTCGGCCAGCAGCCGCTTCATCGCGTACTCGGGGCTGGTGTGGAGGTAGAGCGGCCGGCGCGTCCCCTCGTCGGTCTGCGGGACGAAGGGCGTCTCGAAGGGGTCGATGTGCGGCTCCATGCCGGGCGTGGGCACCAGCGTGGGCGTCTCCACCTCCAGGTAGCTCAGGCCGGCGAAGTGGGCGCGCAGCGCGGCGTAGATCGTGGTGAAGCCCAACACCAGCAGGACCACCACCATGTTGAGCGAGAGGTCGATGCGGTAGGGCGGCCAGAACAGCGTGACCGTGCCCTGGTTGTTGCCCGC
>CALNBU010000901.1 GCA_937875615.1 uncultured Archangium sp. | reverse complement strand
CCCTCGGCGAGGCGACGCGCGCCCGGGTAGTGGCGCAGCACCTCCGCCTCCGACACCGCGAAGGGCGGGCCCGCCATGGCCTCCTGCGGGTAGTCGATGACAATCAACAGGCCGCGCGGCGTCAGCGTCTGGAGGTGCGCCACGTAGCGCGTGCGCATCTCGGGCGGCAGCGCGATGAGCGCCGCGCGGTCATAGAAGGCGTCGACGTCGCCCACCTCGCCGCGGCCCGCAGCGAAGAAGTCGCCGGCGAGCAGCGTCACCGCGCCGGCCTGGTACGCCGTCAGCGCGCCGCGCTTCGTCACCGTGGGCGTCAGCTGGTGCTCGTCGAAGAAGGCGCGCACGGCGTCTTCCACCAGCTCCACGCCCACCACGTCCTTGCCCTGCGCGGCCAGCCAGGCGAGGTCCTCCGACTTGCCACACAGCGGCACCAACACCCGGCGCGCGCCGTCGAGCACCCCGGCGTGGCGGCGCAGCAGCGCGTTGGGCTGGCCCTCGTGAAAACCAAGCTGCTGGTTCGCCCAGCGGTCTCTCCAGAAGTCCTGTTCCATGGGCAAAAAACCTAACGCCGTGCGCTGGCGAAGCCACCACCGTCGATGAAGCGCAAGCGACCCGCGGCCGCATCGTACTTTCAAGCACATGTAATTACTACATGAATACCCACCTCAACCTGAACGCCGATTCAGATGTCAGACCGACCCGGTACGGTGGTGCGCGTATGAAGACCTCTTCTCGCTGGAACGCATGGGTGGGGCGGGCGCGGCTGTGCTGCAAGGCCACCACCGCCATCGACGACGCGCTGTCGACGGCGCAGCAGGCGCTGGTCCTGACGCCCGAGCCCGACACCGCGCAGGTGCTGCGCGAGGCGCAAGCCGCGTTGGAGCGCGCCCGCCTGGCGGTGCAGGAGGCGCTGCGCGCCCGGCGGCTGACGGCCGAGAACCGGGAGCCGGTCTACGGCCTCGCGGCCTGACGACTCACCGGCAGCGGCCGCGGGTGACGTCGGTGAAGGTGCCGCCCGGCACCGGCACGAACTCCGCCACCCAGTCGTCTTCCCCCAGCGTCAGCTTCAGCACACCGAAGGTGTGGTTCTGCCGCACCAGGCTCCCCGTCGCGGGCGGACCGGGCGCGAAGTCGGAGAAGCCGATGCCGCCGGTGCCCACCGTGAGCTGCACCACGCCACCCGGGGCGGGCGCGCCGGTGGCGTCGAGCGGCGCGAAGCGCTCGTAGAAGTGCTCGTGGCCGACGATGACCAGCTCCACGCGGTGCGCCGCCAGCAGCGCCCAGAAGGGCTGCGCCGCCTCGAAGCTGCCGTGGAGGCCGGAGCCGAAGCGCGGGTGGTGCCACCAGGCGATGACGCAGCGGCGGGTGTTGGCCGCGAGGTCGGCCTCCAGCCAGCGCAGCTGCTCGGAGCCGGGGCCGCAGCTGCCGTCCGCGCAGCCGAGGCCGGTGTTGAGCGAGACGAAGTGCCAGGCGCCGAGGTCGAAGGCGTACCACCCCCGGCGGTCCGGGCCGGCCAGCGGGCCGAAGTAGTCGAAGTACCCGTCACCGCCGCTCTGGTACTCGTGGTTGCCGGGCGCGGGGCGCGTCTTGTCGCGGAAGCGGCCCCACGTCTGCGCGTAGGTGGTGGAGAAGGCCTCGAAGCTGCCGTCGTCGTACTGGAGGTCGCCGGCCACCAGCACCACCTGCGGGCGCAGCGCCTCGACCAGCGCCGCGGTGACGGCCTGTTGCCCCACGGTGGGCGCGGAGATGTCGCCGGCGGCCACCACCACCAGCGGCGCGCGGGCGCAGGCCGTGACCAGGCACACCAGCAGCAACCACCGGGCGGCGCCGGGCGTCACCGCGTCGGCCTCGCCAGGGCCCGCGCCGCCACGAAGAGCGTCAACGCCATCAACCCCGCCAGCGCGTTGAAGCCCACGTCGCGCAGGTCGTAGTAGCGCGACGGAATCAGCGCCTGGATGCCCTCGTCGAGCCAGCCGCAGGCCGCCGTCGCCAGCGCCGCCACCCCGAAGCGCCGCGGCGTGCGCCACGTGCGCGGCAGCGAGAGGAACCACAGCACCGCCACCGCGCCGTACTCGATGAAGTGCAGCTTCTCCTCCGGGCTCTCCATGGGCCAGATGACCGCGGCGTACACCGCGCCGGCCACCAGCAGGGCGCCCAGCGCGCGCCCGCTCCGGAGCGCCGGCTGCCGGACCAGCCACCCCACCACCACCAGCGCCGCGAGGCCGAACGCCACCGCCACCGCCAACCGGAGCTGCCCCGCATCGCGCAGGGCGTTCGTCACCCGACGGATGACGGCCAGGGTGGAATAGATGGCGAGCAACAGCACCGCGAGGGCGACGCGGGCGCCTGTCACCGGAGAACGGCTCCCGTCGTCGCTCGTCATCACCGCCTTCTACCCCGGCCCCTCGCGGACATGTCAGACCCCCGCGGTACACCTCTCTTCCATGAGCTCCTTCACCACCTCCGACCGACTGCGCACCGGCTCCTCTCTCGAGGCCGCGCGGCGCGCCCTGCTGGAAGCCGCCCGCGAGCTGTCCTTCGCCGACGACGAAGCGGGCCGACTGGCGGCGCAGGCCCTGCGTGAAGCCGAGGCCGAGCTGGCCCGCGCGCGCTCCCGCCTGAACCCCTGACCGGCCCGCGTCAGCGCAACAGCAGCCAGACGCCCAGGAAGCCGAGGCCGGTGGCGAAGAAGAAGATGCCGCCGAACAACACCGCGTGGCGCCAGAGCCGGCCTCCGGTCGGCACCGGCTCCGCCCGGGTGTCAGCGCGGTCCTCGAGGTCTTCTTCGATGAAGTCGTCGGCCTCGATTTCCGAGACGATGGAGCGCTCGATGACCGGCTCCTCCGCTTCGCTGAAGGCCACCCCGAAGCTGGTGCGCCGAGACCGCGCCTGTACCCGGGGCGGCCGCCGGGGGTCGGTGCCGGTGGGCGTGGCCTCGAAGCCCGCCTGCGT
>CALNBU010000900.1 GCA_937875615.1 uncultured Archangium sp. | reverse complement strand
CAGCTCTTCCCTCAGCAGCACTGGCCGGAGCTGCGGCTGTTGGTGGGCATGGTCAGCCGCGAGGAAAAAGAGGTGAAGTCGCGCGACGGCATGCGCGAGACGGTGAAGACCTCGCCGTACTACGCCGCCTGGGCGCGCGACGCAGAGGCCGAGGTGAAGGCCATCGTGCCCTTGATCAAGCGCCGGGATCTCGAGGCCGTGGGCGCGCTGGCGGAGCGCAACGCCTGGCGCATGCACGCCACGTCGCTCGGCGCCAACCCGCCGCTCTGCTACCTCAAGCCCGAGACGCTGGCCGTCATCGACGCGTGCCGTCAGGCGAGGAAGCAGGGCATCGGGGTGTGGTTCACGCTCGACGCCGGCCCCAACCCGGTGCTGTTGACGTCGGCCTCCGACGAGGCGCGCGCGGTGAAGCTGGTGCGCGCGCTCGGCGCCCGCGAGGTGGTGCGCTGCGTACCCGGCGGCGACGCGTTGATCCTGACGGGGCCCGACGACGGCGCCTGCTGAGCTTCAGGCGCCGGCGATCATCATCAGCGGCACCCCGGCGAAGAAGAACCGGCACGCCAGCAGCGCACTGATGGGGCCGGCGAGATCGGCCACCACGCAGGCCGCCAGCGTGTGCCGCATGGCCTTCACCTGCACCGCGCCGAAGTAGAGCGCCAGCACGTAGAAGGTGGTCTCGGTGCCGCCGTTGATGGTGGAGACGAGGTAGCCGAGGAAGGAGTCGGGGCCGTAGGTCTTGAGCGCCTCCGACATCACCGCCAGCGCGCCGCTGCCCGAGAGCGGGCGGATGAGCGCCATGGGCAGGGCCTCGGCGGGGAAGCCCAGCGGCGCCACCAGCGGTGTCAGCGCCGAGACCAGCACCTCCATCGCGCCCGAGGCCCGGAACATGCCGATGGCCACCAGCATGCCCACCAGGAACGGGATGATGGTGACGCAGGTCTGAAAGCCCTCCTTCGCGGCGGCGATGAAGGCCTCGTACACCTTCACCTGGCGCCCGAAGCCGACGGTGACGATGACGAGGATCAACACCGGCAACAGCCAGCCCGACAGCATCGCGCGCACCGTCTCGAAGGTCGGGCCGTCGGCGGCGAGCAGGTGTCGCACCAGCGCCACCAGCAGAGCCAGCAGCACCGCCCAGGTCGCGGCCACGCGCCAGCGGGCCGCCTCGGGGGTGAGGGTGGCCAGGGCCTCCGCCTTCTGGAGCGCCTCCGCGTCGATGGCCTTGTGCCGGGCCGCGTCGACGTCGACGGCCCCCGCGCGCTCCACGGAGAAGATCGCGCGCCGCTGCAGCAGCTTGGCCGCCAGCACCGCGCACACCGTGCTGCAGGCGCTGGCGAGGAAGGTGGGGACGATGATGCCGGCGGCGTCCTTCGAGCCGACGGCGGCGCGCACCGCCACCACGCCCAGCGGCAGCACCGCCATGCCCGAGGTGTTGATGGCGAGGAAGAGCGCCATGGCGTTGGTGGCCACGCCCTTGCGCTCGTTGAGCGTGTCGAGCTCCGCCATGGCCTTGAGCCCGAAGGGCGTGGCGGCGTTGCCGAGGCCCAGCATGTTGGCGGCGATGTTCATGATCATCGCGCCCATGGCGGGGTGATCGGCGGGGACCTCGGGGAAGAGCCGCGTCATCACCGGCTTGACGAAGTTGCCCACTGACTTGAGCAGGCCGGCTTCCCGCACCACCCCGAAGAGGCCCAGCCAGAGCGTCATCTGCCCGATGAGCGAGAGCGCGAGATCCGCCGCCGAGCGCCCGGAGGCGAGGGTGGCGTCGGTGAGCTGCTGCATGCTGCCGGTGAAGGCCGCGGTCAGCACCGAGACCACCACCAGGGCGAGGAAGATCCAGTTCATGGGTTGTCCCGCGAGTGACGCATGGCCGCGCGGAAAGGCGAGTTTTCTGTCACAAGGCGCCGATGGCTGAAGTCTTCCCTTCTCCCGCGTGGTGCGAGCGCGCGCTGACCGGTCTCAACGACGACGCCGACTTTCGCGCCGCGGCGCAGGGGTGGCAGGGCGATCTCGGGCTGGTGATCGATCGCCCCGAGGGGCCGCTGGCGATCCACGTGGGCGAGC
>CALNBU010000899.1 GCA_937875615.1 uncultured Archangium sp. | reverse complement strand
GGGCACCACCGGCGGCGGCACCGGCACCACTGGCGGCGGCACAGGGACGGGGACCGCGACCGGCAGCGGCACCGTCTCGGGGAGCATCGGTGGGCAGTCGATCCTCGTGCGCGACGCCATCTTCTTCAACGCCTACGACGGACAAGGCGCGGTGATGGGCTCGGTCGTCGCGCTGGTCGATGGACCCGGCGCCTGCGCGACGATGAAGAACGGCGTCGCGCTGGGCGGCTCCTCCGGCATCTCCTTCACCCTCCTGGCGTTCTCGGGCACCGGCGCCGTCAACCCCGGCGTCGGCACGTACCAGGTGGGCACGCCCTTCGGGCCCGGCAACTACCTGATGGGAGGCTTCGGCGTGCAGGACCAGGCGTGCCAGTCCACCGTCACCGCGCTCGCCTCAGGGTCGCTCACCCTGACCAACCGCTCCGCCACCACCGCCACCGGCCACTTCAACGTCACCTTTGGGAGCTCCGCCACGACCGGCAGCTTCTCCGCGGCCTACTGCGACCTCACCGCGGAGGAGCTCAATCGCCCCCAGACGTGCCAGTGACCAACGGCGCGCGGCGCCTCCACGACTGGTGCTGCTGAAACAGCACCGGCAGCAGCACCAACGTCAGCGCGCAGGCCGACAGCGTCCCGAAGACGATGACCACCGCCAGCGGGCGCTGCGTCTCGCTGCCCATGGCGCGGCTCATGGCCGCCGGCACCAACCCCAGCGCAGCGAGCGCGGCGGTCATCAGCACGGGCCGCAGCTTCTCCACCGCCTCGCGCAGCGGCAGGCCCGCCCGCTGGCGCTCGACGATGCCCGACATCACCAGCACCCCGTTGAGTGACGCCTGGCCGATGAGGGCGATGAAGCCCACCGCCGCGGCCACCGACAACGGCATGTCGAACAGCCACAGACCGAAGATGCCGCCGGTCAACGCGAAGGGCACGTTGAGCAGCGTCAGCACCGCGCGGGGGAAGCTGTCGAAGGCCTTGAACAGCAGCAACAAGGTCAACAGCAGCGCCACCGGCACCACCTGCCCCAGGCGCGCCATGGCGCGCTCCTTGTTCTCGAACTCCCCGCCCCACTCCAACCGCTGCCCAGACTTGAGCGGCGCCTCGGCGCTCACGCGCGCGCGCGCGTCGTCGACGAAGCTGCCCAGGTCACGGTCGCGCACGTTCATGCGGATGCCGATGTAGCGGCGCCCGTTCTCGCGGTTGATGCTGGCGCGCCCCTGCCCCGTCGACAGCCGGGCCAGCGACTCCAGCGGCACGGTGACGCCGCCCTCCACCGCCACCCGGAGCTTCTTGAGCTTCTCCACGTCGTCGCGCTCCGTCGAAGGGAGCCGCAGCACCACGTCGAAGCGGCGCTCGCCTTCCCAGAACTCGTCGACGGGGCGGCCGCCCACCGCGGTCTGGAAGACGTGCTGAAAGTCGCCGAGCGTCATGCCGTAGCGGGCCAGCGCCACCCGGTCCGGCTGCACCTGGATCTGCTCCACGCTGCCGCTCTTCACCAGCGCCAGGTCGGCGATGCCGGGCACCGTGGCCAGCACCTGCTTGATGCGCTCGGCCTGCTGCTGCAGCGCCACCAGGCCATCGCCGTACAGCTTCACCGCGACCTGGCCCTGCTGGCCGGAGATGCTCTCGTTCACGTTGTCGCGGATGGGCTGGCTGAAGTTCACCTCCACGCCCGGGATGGACTCCACCGCGCGCTCGAGGTCCATCAGCACGTCGCTCAGCTCGCGAAACTCGCGCGGCCACTCGGAGGCCGGCTTGAGCTTCACGAAGATCTCCAGGTTGTTGGGCAACTTGGGGTCGGTGCCATCTTCGGGCCGACCGATCTGCGTGAGCACCGCGTCGACCGCCAGAGACTTCTCCACCCGCTGCACGATGCCCGGCACCAGCTTGCGCCCCTCGGTGAGCGAGATGTTCGAGGGCAGCGTGAAGGTCATGTACAGCGCGCCCTCGTTCAGCTCGGGGAGGAACTCGCTGCCGAGGCGCGCGCCGAGGCCGCCGGTGACGCCGAGGAGCGCCAACGCGAGGGCGAACACCAGGCGCGGGCGCCGCAACGCCAGGCGGAGCGTCGGCAGGTAGACCCGCTGCGCCAGCGCCAGCACCGGCGACTCGCGGTGGTGCACGCTGCCCTTGTAGGCGAACGACGCCAGCACCGGCACCAGCGTCACCGAGAACAGCAGCGCGCCCACCAGCGCGGCCGCCACGGTGTTGGCCATGGGAGAGAACATGCGCCCCTCGACCCGCTCCAACATGAAGATGGGCAGGTAGGCGGCGATGATGATGAGCAACGCGAACACCGTGGGCCTGACCACGCCGCCCGCCGCGCGGTGGATCCGCTCCCTGGCCGGCAGGGCGTCGTGGGCGCGCAGCGCCAGCGCGGCGATGATGGCCTCGATGATGACCACGCCGCCGTCCACGATGACGCCGAAGTCCACCGCGCCCAGCGAGAGCAGGTTCGCCGACATGCCGCGCTGGTGCAGGTAGATGAAGGCCGTGGCCAGCGAGAGCGGGATCAAGGTGCAGACGATGAGCGCCGCGCGCAGGTCGAGCAGGAACACGAAGAGCACCAGCAACACCAGGATGGCGCCCTCGAGGAGATTGCGCCCCACCGTCTCCAGCGTCGCGTCGACCAGCTCGCTGCGATCATAGAAGGCGACGACGCTGGCGCCGTCGTCGGCCAGCTGCGCGTTGACGTGGGCAATCTGCTCCTTGAGGCGCTCCAGCACCACCGAGGGGTTCTCTCCGCGGCGCATGAGCACGATGCCCTCCACCGCGTCGTAGGAGCCGCCCTCGCTCACCACGCCCTGCCGCGGCGCCCAGGACTCGGTCACCGCGGCCACGTCCTTCACGTAGATGGGCGTGCCGTCGCGCTCGCTCACGCCCGCGTTGCGGATGTCGTCCAGCGACTTGAAGAGCCCCTCGGAGCGGATGACGAACTG
Organism: uncultured Archangium sp.; assembly: GCA_937875615.1. Lineage (GTDB taxonomy): Bacteria > Myxococcota > Myxococcia > Myxococcales > Myxococcaceae > Archangium_A. The sequence continues at coordinate 1,024 of CALNBU010000899.1, read as the reverse complement.
CTCCGCGCCGCGCTCCATCACTCCGCCCGACGCGTTCTGCGAGCCCTTCCGCACCGCCTCCTCGAGGTCCTGCAGCGTCAACCCGTAGCTGGCCAGCGACTGCGGCAGGGGCTCGACCTGGATGACCTTCTGCAGGCCGCCGTAGCTCACCACGTCGGCGACGCCGTTGACCCGCAGCAGCATCGGCCGCACCACCCAGTCCTGGAGCGTGCGCAGCTTCATCGGGTCTCCCTGCGCGCCCTTCAGCGTGTAGCGGTACACCTCGCCGATGGGCGTGGCGTAGGGGCCCAGCTCCGGCGTCACGCCCTCGGGGAGCTCCGCCTCGCGCAGGCGCTCCAACACCTGCTGCCGCGCCCACAGCCCATCGGTGCCGTCGCGGAAGGTGAGCGTCACCTGCGAGAGGCCGAACATCGACAGGTTGCGCAGGCGCGTCATGTCGGGGGTGCCGTTCAGCGCGCGCTCCAGCGGCAGACCGATCTGCCGCTCCACCTCCTCGGTGGGCTGGCCGTCGAACAAGGTGATGATGTTCACCTGCGTGTCGGTGGGGTCCGGGAAGGCCTCGATGGTGAGCTGCCGGAAGCTCCAGAAGCCCCACACGCCCACCACCAGCGCGGTGAACACCACCGCCATCCGGTTCTTCAGACTGAAGTCGAGCAGCTGTTCGAACATGGTCTAGTGCTCCGCCACCAGGTCCACCTGATTGAGCAAGAGCAGCGCGCCGCGCGACACGAAGCGGTCGCCGGCGGCCAAGCCCGAGCGCACCTCGGTCTCCCCGTCGCGGCGACGGCCGGTCTTCACCGCGCGGGGCTCCAGCCGGCCGGGCGCGGTGGCCACGAAGACCACCGTCGATGAGCCGCGGGTCACCACCGCCGCGTCGGGCACCCGCACCACCCGCGCGCGCTCGTCGGCGTGGAAGGAGATTTCGACGAAGCCGTTGGGGCGCAGCACGCGGTCGGCGTTGCTGGCGCGCACCCACACCTCCACGGTGCGCCGGCGGGCCTCGACCACCTCGCTGACGTACTCC
>CALNBU010000898.1 GCA_937875615.1 uncultured Archangium sp. | reverse complement strand
CAACTGCTGCTCGATGACGGCTGCCATTACGGCCAGGGCTTCGGCTACGCGCCCACCGTCATCGACCACTGCACCGAGCAGCTCGAGGTGGTGCGCGAGGAGACCTTCGGCCCGGTCATCGCCGTGCTGCGGGTCAAGGACGCCGACGAGGCGGTGCGGCGCGCCAACGACTCGTGCTACGGCCTCAACGGCTCGGTGTGGACCCGCGACCTCGCGCGCGGAGAGGCCCTGGCGCGACGGCTGGAGGTGGGCGTGGGCTACGTCAACAACCACGCCTTCGCCGGCATCCTCGCCGACGTGCCGTGGACCGGCGTGAAGGACTCCGGCCCCGGCGTCGCGGCCTCCGCGTACGCCTACGGCGTCTTCACCCGGCCGCGCACCGTCATCGTCGACTCCGGCCGGAGCCCCGACCCGTGGTGGATGCCGGCCACGCCGGAGCTGCACGACTTCGTCGAGGCGCTGCTGGCGCGCGGTCGCGGCGGCGGCCTGGGGGTGCTGTTGAAGCTGGGCGGCCTGGTGAAGAAGCGGACCGCGGCCATCAGCCGGCTCGGCAACGACGGGTAGAGTCGGCGCGCATGGATCCACTCGTCAAAGCGCTGTCCATCGCCGTGGGGCTGATCTTCCTCGCGATGGTGATGGTGAACGCCGCGCCGGAGTTCTTCGGCGGCAGCAAGGTCAAGCCGCTGTTCGGCATGTCCGCCGACGCGCTGGCGGGCAACCACCGGGACCAGCCGGCGAAGGACGCGGGCACGACGCCGCTCGACGGTGGTGCCCGGTGAAGGGCCAGCTCGTCGCGCTGGCGACGGGCCTGGTGATGTTGCCCGCGGTGTTCTGGCCGCTCGAGCGGCTCTTCCCCGCGCGCCGGGGGCAGCGCTGGCTGCGGCCGCGGCTGTTGACCGACCTGGCCTTCATGGCCGGCCAGTACCTCGTCTTCAGCGCGGTGGCGCTCTTCACGCTGCAGCACGTGGCCCGCGCCCTCGACCACACCGGGCTCGGGGCGCTGCGCTCGACGGTGGCTGCCCTGCCCTTCGCCGCGCAGGCCGCGCTGGCGGTACTGCTGGGCGACGTCAGCGTCTACTGGTTCCACGTGGCCTGCCACCGGGTGCCCTGGCTGTGGCGCTTCCACGCGGTGCACCACTCGGCTCGACACCTCGACTGGCTGGCGGCGCACCGGGAGCACCCCGTCGACGGCATCCTGACTCAGCTGGCCATCAACCTCCCGGCGATGGCGCTGGGCGTCGACCTGACGCTGCTGAGCTGGCTGGTCGCGCTGCGCGGCGTGTGGGCCATCTTCATCCACGCCAACGTGCGCCTGCCGCTGGGGCCGCTGCGCGTGCTGCTGGGCGCGCCCGAGCTGCACCACTGGCACCACCTCGCCACGCGCGACACGCGCCACAACTTCGCCAACCTCGCGCCGTGGACCGACCTGCTCTTCGGCACCTGGCACCTCCCGCCCGAGGGCGACGAGACCTGGGCGCTGGGTGTCGCCGACGAGCCGGAGCGCGGCTACCTGGCGCACCTGCTGGCGCCCTTCATCGTGTCGACGTCTCGGCGGGGCGCAGCGGGAGCCGCTGCAACACCTCTCCGCTCCGCGCGCTCGCCGCGACGAGCGTGCCCTCGACCCCGAAGAAGACCGTCGCGCCGTCTGCGGTGAGCGCCGACCGCTCCGTACTGCGGCGCCAGCGCTCATCGCCCGTGGCCGGGTTGAGGGCCACCACGCCGCCGCTCCCGCCGACGAGGAGCGTCTCGTCGACCACCCCGAACCAGGTGGCGACGCTCTCCGTCGCTGGCACCTCCCAGCTGTTCGTGCCGCGCGCCAACAGGACCTTCCGCTGCTGGCCGTCTTCGGTGCTGCACTCGCGGAACACCTCCTTGCCCGCACGCAGCGCGTAGCTGCAGCGGTGCGAGGCGCTGCTGAAGCTGTCCCACGCGCAGCGCTGCGTCTGCGGGCAGCCCAGCTTGTCGCGCAGCGCGCACCCCGGACCGCTGGGCGCGCGCAAACCCGTGGCCGCGTCGAAGCGCTGCACGGGCTCCCCCAGGACATCGACCAGCACCTGCGTCGCCCCCGCCGCGCACGCGCGCTGGAGGATGCCGCCGTTGCGGTACTTGAACTCGTTGATCTTCGCGCCGGAGTCCGACGCGAAGAAGGCCGCCATGCCGTCGGTGACGACGGCCACGTAGTTTCCCCGCGGAACAACCAACGCATAGTTGCCATGGCCGCGGTTGAAGGGCGTGTGCCAACGCGCGGTGAAGGTGGCGCGGTCCACCTTCACCAGCGCCTTCCCCAGTACCGCGAGCACGTCGCCACGCTCGTCGACCGCCACGGCGTGCAATGGCCCCCACGGGATGGGCGGCGGCGGCGGACGTACGGGCGGCACGATGGGCGCCGGTGCCGGACGAGGCGCCGGGACGGGCACGACGACGCGCGGGGGCGGCGGCTCCGGCCTGCGCGCGCCCACCAGCACCGCGACCAGGCCCAGCGTCAGCAACGCCGCCAGCCCCACCCACACCAGCACCTTCGCCTGAGAAGGCGGCAGGGCATGGGCGGGCTGGTTGGTGGTGCCACAGAAGTTGCAGCGAAGCGCCGCGTCGGCCGACGCGGACAACGGCGCGCCGCAGTGGGAACACTTGCGTGACTGAACCATGCGCTACCGTCTAGCAGCGACGTTGCCGGCCAACACCCGCAGCGAGGGGAGGTCGGAAGCTCCCCGCGCGCACTCCCGACAAGCAGCCCACGTACCGCGAAGCAGGCGGCGGCGCCGCGAACGCGCAGGCGCGCTAGGGGAGGTCGGCGCCCAACAACTCCACGAAGAGCACCTGCGCCGCGGCCTCGAAGAGCCGCCCGGCCGACACCAGGCCACCGCAGTGAGACGGCTCGCGCGCGAAGGTGAGGCCCACGCACTTCGCCAGCACCTCGTCCCAGAAGGGCTCGCTGCCCAGCGGGCGCACGAAGTCGTCGATGAGGCCCTCCGGCCACGGCACCACGGTGGTGGGGTCGGCGTCGCTGGGCGTGGTGAAGCAGTCGAGGTCGACGTCGAGGATGATGCGCGACGCCCGCTGCACCGCCGCGTGCGCGCGCCGCCCCTCCGGCGACGCGAGCGGCGTGCCCCACTCCGCCGACAGCAGGTCCTCCGTGGGCGCGGAGATGAGCTGGTGGCCGCGCCAGTCTTCCGTCACCGCCCCCACCGGCCTCGCCCGCGCCACGACGAGCGCGTCGCTGATGACGCCCGCCTCCATGGCCGCGAGCAGGTGGTCGTAGTTCCGCACGTCGAGCTGCTCCCGCGCATGGGTGTCGAGCTGCGCCGGCGTCAGCCCCCGCGGCGTCGCGGCGCGCGGCGGCACCGTGTCGAAGTGGCGGTCCAACGTCAGCAGCAGCGCCGGGCCCTCGCCCGCCAGCGCCGCCCAGCAGGGCAGCGCGAGGCGATGCGGGTCGAAGACGAAGCCCCGCCGCGGGCCGCGACGTCCATGGATGCCCAGCTCGATGACCCCCGCGAAGGCGCTCATGGGTGCCCGCTTACCCCAGCAGCCACCACCAGAGGGGCACCGTCACCAACGAGAGCGGCACCCCCACCGCGACGAGGGCCGAGGCGAGGCCCGGCTCCAATTTGAAGTCGGCCGCCACCACGCCCGCCGTCACCATGGGCGCCATCGCCGCCTGCGCCACCACGATGCGCTCGGTGGGGCCGAGCGCGCCGCGCCACCACCACAGAAGGGCGCACACCAGCGCCGGCCCCAGCAGCAGCTTCCAGGCGAGGCCCACCGCCACCCGCACGCCATTTCCGGCCAGTGAGCGCAGGTCGAGCGCCCAGCCCACGCTGGCCAACGCCAACGGGCTCATCATCGCCGCCAGCCGCCGCAGCACCTCGGAGAGCACCGCCGGCGCCTCCACGTCGCGCAGCAACACCGCCAGCACCAGCGCCCACATCGCCGGCGCGCGCCCAGCCCGCGCCAACACCGCCCGCAGCGTGGTGCGCCCTCCGGCCATGGCGCCCGCGAAGGGGATGGCGAGGAGGAACAAGGCCACGAAGCTGCCCAGTTGGTCCACCACCGCGGCCACCGGCAGCGCCTCGACGCCACCCAGCACCTCGATGAGCGGCAACCCCACGAAGGCGGTGTTGGAGAGGCCCGCGCAGAGCGCCACCGAGGCCCACACCGGCGTGCGGTGCTCGACGACGACGAGCGTCGCACCGGTGGCCTCCACGGCGCGCTCGACGCTCGCCCTGACCTCGTCGACCCCGTCGGGCTCTGCCCGCCACAGGTTCTCGACC
>CALNBU010000897.1 GCA_937875615.1 uncultured Archangium sp. | reverse complement strand
CGCCCAGCTGGCCATCTCGCCGCGCCTGGTGGTCGACCTCGAGGCGGCGGCCGCGCGCCTGGTCGACGACGCCTGGGCGCGTGACGCGGCGCTGGGCGCCTCGAGCGGCGGGGCTCCGGGTGCCGCGCAGACCCAGCCGGGCGCGTCCGCGCAGGCCACCGTGGGCGCGGCGCAGGGGCAGGCGTGGAACCTGTGGTCGAACGGCGAGGCGCGCTTCACCTTCAACCTCCCGGCGGAGGGCGCGCATCGCCTCACGTTGACGCTCTTCGGAGACCAGGCCGGCGAGGAGCCGGTGCGCGTCGACGTGTGGCTCAACGGCGCCTTCGTCCGCACCGCGGAGGTGCCCGGCACCGAGGCCGCGCCCACCACGGTGGACCTCGAGCAGGTGTTGCCGGCGGGCGCGCTGACGGTGGGCCTGCGCTTCCCCAACGACTTCCTCGACGAGGCGACGGGGGCTGACCGCAACCTGCTCATCTCCAGCGTGACCGTGGCGTCGCTGAGCGCCGCGCCCGGGCCCGCGACGCCGTCGGCGCAGCGCCGCGTGCAGGTGTGCGCCCCGGTGCCGGGCGCGGAGAAGGACTGCGCCCGCGACATCATCGCGCGCTTCGCCCGCAAGGCCTGGCGCCGCGCCGCCACCGGCGACGAGCTGGCGGGCCTGCTGGCGCTCTACGAGGCCACGCGCCTCGACGGCGACGACTTCGCGTTGGCGACGCGCCTCGCGCTGCGCGCGGTGCTGGTCTCACCCAACTTCCTCCTCCGCACCGAGGCGGTGATGGGCGCGCAGGGCCCCCGCTCGCCCGAGGCGGTGGCCGCCCGCCTGTCGTTCTTCCTCTGGGGCGCCCCGCCCGACGACGCGCTGGACGCGCTGGTGGATGACGGCGCGCTGCTGGAAGAAGGGGTGCTGGAGCGGGAGGTGGACCGGCTGCTGGCCTCGCCGCGCGCGGCGGCGCTGCGGACACACCTCGTCTCGCAGTGGTTCGATGCGCGCGACGTGCGCGGCTTCGCGCTCGACCCGGGCCTCTTCGTGGGCGTCAACCCCGAGGTGATGCAGGGCGTGCAGCGCCAGTTCGATGCCTACGTCGAGGAGTTCTTCTTTCAGGACCGCCCGGCCATCGACGCGCTCGACGCGCCAGTGACCTACGTCGACGCGGCCCTGGCCGGCTTCCTCGGGCTGCCTGCGCCCGCAGGAGGGCTGGAGCGGCGGGCGCTGTCGCCAGGCGACGTGCGCGCGGGCCTGCTGGGGCAGTCGGCGCCGCTCATCGTCACCAGCAAGTCGACGGAGACGGACCCGCCCCGGCGCGGCAAGTGGGTGATGGAGCGGCTGATGTGCGTGCCCATCCCGTTGCCCACCGACGTGGCGATTCCTCCGGTGCCGCCGGCGACGCCCGAGCAGCCCACCGCGCGAGACCGCCTCGAGGCGTTGACCAGCCCCAGCGCCTGCGCCGGCTGTCACCAGCTGCTCAACCCCATCGGCTTCGGCCTGGAGACCTACGCGGCCGACTCGCGCTTCCGCAGCACCGACCACGGCGCCACCATCGACACCTCCGGCGTCTTCCGCGGCACGTCGTTCCAGACGCCGCAGGAGCTCAGCGCCATCATCAAGGCCGACCCTTCGCTGGAGCGCTGCATGGTGCAGAAGACCCTGAGCTACGCCTTCGGCCGCGCGCTGGGTCCCTCCGACGAGGCCACCCTGACGCCGCTGCTGGAGCAGTTCCGCGACGGGCACCGCTTCCGGGCGTTGATTCGCGGCGTGGCGCTCAGCCGCCTGATGCGCGACGGCTGTCAGGTGGTGGAGTGACGCCGACGACTCAGGGGCCGCGGTAGGCGCGCAGCCGCCCGATGAGCCGCGCGGCCTGGTCGATGGCCTCGTCGTACACCCGCTGCCGGCCGCCCATGAACGGTGGCGGCACGTTGTGGAGGAGGCTCATGGTGCAGACGAAGACCCGGGTGCGGCCGGCGCCCAGCGGCACGTGGGCCGTCCAGGTGACGCTGCGCTCCGCGGTGCGGAAGCCCAGCACCCGGGCGAAGTCGGCGTTGCGCTGCACCACGATGGAGTCGGGCCGCGCCCCGTCGGGGAGGAAGGC
>CALNBU010000896.1 GCA_937875615.1 uncultured Archangium sp. | reverse complement strand
TTGTTGCGCGCCAGGTCCTTGATGGCCTGGCCATAGTCGAGCGCGGCGCGGCGCCGGAACTCGGCCGCCATGGGGTCGTTCTCCTCGGAGAAGTCGAACGGCACCGCGCGGATTCGCAGAAAGCCGTTGTCTTCGTCCCACACCTCGAAGACCCGAAGCTGCTGCGGCCAATCCGTCAGCGCCGAGGTCTCCGCTTCGTAGAAGGCGTGCCCCGTCGAGGGGCGCGCGATGGCCGAATAGAAGTCGTGGGAGTGCCCCGCGATGTGCATCACCACGTTGGGGAACGCGCCGAGGAAGTTCTGCCAGGCCGTCGTGCTCAACGCGCCGGCCTGCGCGGTCCCACCGAAGCCGCTGCCATCGGTGAGCTTGCGCGCGCCGTGATGAGAGAAGAGGAGCACGTAGCGCCCCTGCGCCTCGGCCTCTTCGAGCAGCGGCCGCACGCGCGACTCGACGTCGTCGGAGAGCAGCAGCCCGTCGGCGCTCCCCGTCGGCGCGGCGGTGTCCAGCACCACCAGCCGCAGCGGCACGCCCTCGATGTCGTGCGCGTAGAAGGCCTTCCCGTCCTTCGTGGCACCAGACTGACGCAGCCCGTGGCCGTCGCCGTCGGCGGCGATGAAGTCGAGCAGCGCCTCGCCCACCAGCGGGTCGCGGCGCGCGTCGGCGGGCACGTCTCCCTTGGTGGTGGGCGCGCCCTCCCGAGTCCAGTCGCGCGCACCGAACTCGGCCCGGGTGCCCGTCGCCTGCGCGCGCGTCTCGTCGGTGATGGGAAAGTTCCCCTGGTTGAGGATGTCGTGGTTTCCGGTCACCCACAGCCAGGGCATGGCGAGGCCCCGCGCGAAGAAGGGGTCCTTCGGGTCGTTGCCGGGGCCGGGCTCCGGGTCATCGTCGTCGCCCGAGTCACACTCCACCGACGGAGACCCGCTCAAGATGTCGCGGAACCAGGCGTGCTCGTTGGCCTGCGCGTTGTCGGCGTTGTCGCCGCCCAACACCACCAGCGAGATGGGCGTGGCCTCGTGCACCTTGTTGATGGTGCGCACCGCCGCGTTGAGCGCGTGACACCCCCAGGCCTCCTGTGGTCGGAACGCCCCCGAGGTGGCGCTCATGGAGTCGAAGTCCACGAGGCGCGCGGGGGACTCGTCGTCCGTCAGCTGCGCATCCGCGAGGTGGACGAAGCGCAAGAGCAGCCGTCGACCTGCTCCGGGCGCCGGCGCCGGCTGACCGTCGAGGGTGAGCGTCACCGTCGACATGCCCGCGCCCAGCTCCACCTCTCCGTAGCCGTTGTCCTGCAGGAACTTGAGGTTGGCGGGCAGCGCGGGCGAGCGGTTGGCGTCCCGGGTCACTTCCTTCTTCGGGAGCCAGCGCGCCTCCGTCGCCAGCGGCGCGGCGCTCAGCGGCGGCAGCTCGGCAGGTCCTCCATCGCCCTCGCCGGGCGGCGCGGGGCAGGCGGACAGGACGACGACGCAGCAACAGGCGAGCAGACGCATCCGGTGATTGTCGCGGCGCGGTGCCGCTGAGTGGGGAACTTTCGCCGCCGGGGCGCTGCCTTTCTCGGCATATTGACTTTGATTCTCAAAATTGAATAGAGCCCACCCATGGGCGACCGGGCTGCCGGGAATCAGAGCGGGCTGCTGTCTCTGCTGGCGCTGGAGCGCCCCTTCGTCGCGGCCTCGGCGGTGAGCGCCACCCTGGCCACCGCGCTGGGGTTGGTGCCCTTCTTCGCCGTGGCGCAGATGGCGGCGGCCATCTACGCGCAACCGGTGCGGGCCGACGAGGTGCGGACGCTGGCCTTCACCGCCGCGCTGGCGCTGGGCGCGCGGGCCGTGCTGGTCGCGGTGGCCAACATGTGCGCGCACGTCGCCGCCTTCCGGGTGCTGCACGTGCTGCGGATGCGGTTGGTGCGCAAGCTGGGGGAGGTCCCGCTCTCCTTCTTCAGCCGGCATGGCACGGGCGAGCTCAAGAAGACGCTGCTCGACGACGTGAATGACATCGAGGCGTTCATCGCGCACAACTTCCCCGACGCGGTGGCCGCGGTGGTGGTGCCGCTCTCCACGGCGGTGGCGCTCTTCTGGGTCGACTGGCGCATGACGCTCGCCAGCCTGGCGATGGCCCCGCTGGCCATCGGCTCCATGGCCATCGCCCTGCGCAACAGCGGCCAGGCGCACGCCGAGTGGAACGACGTGCGCAACCGCACCAACGCGGCGTTGCTGGAGTACCTGCGCGGCATCCACGTCATCAAGACGTTCGGGCTGACCGCGCGGCGCTTCGGCGACCTGTCGCGCGCCATCGGGCAAGGGCTGCAGTGGATGGAGCGCTTCATGCGCACCAACGGCCGCGGCTACGGGCTCTTCGCGGCGCTCATCGGCTCCAGCCTGCTGGTGTTGGTGCCGTTGGGAGGTTGGCTGTACCTGCAGGGCAGCCTCACGCTCGAGGCGTTGGTGCTGTTCCTGGTGCTGGGGCCGCAGCTGCTCACCTCGATGCTCCGCCTGACCTTCGCGCAGGGCAACCTCGACCGCATCAGCCTGAGCGTCGCGCGCATCAACGACATGCTCGCCTCGCCCTCGCTCAGCGCCCCCGGCGGCGCCGTCAACCCGGCGCACCACGGCGTCAGCTTCCGCGGAGTGTCCTTCCGCTACGACGAAGGTGGGCCCGAGGTGCTGCGCGAGGTGTCCTTCGACGCGAAGCCCGGTCAGGTCACCGCGCTGGTCGGCCCGTCGGGCGCCGGCAAGACCACGCTGGTGCGGCTGGTGGCCCGCCTGTGGGAGCCGACCGGCGGCGCGGTGGAGCTGGGCGGCGTCGACGTGCGCGCGCTGTCGCTCGACGCGCTGCTCTCGAAGCTCTCGCTCGTGTTCCAGGACGTCTTCCTCTTCCACGGCACCCTGCGCGACAACCTGACCATGGCCAGGGAGCAGGCCACGCAGGCAGAGCTCGACGCCGCCTGTCGCGCCGCGCGCGCATACGACTTCATCGACGCGCTGCCGCAGAAGTACGAGACCGTGGTGGGCGAGCGCGGCGCGCGGCTGTCGGGCGGCGAGAAGCAGCGCCTGTCCATCGCCCGCGCCTTGCTCAAGGACGCGCCCGTGCTGCTGCTCGACGAGGCCACCGCCTTCGCCGACCCGGAGAACGAGGCCCGTATCCAGGAGGCGCTGAGCGAGCTGGCCATCGGCCGCACCGTGCTGGTGGTGGCGCACCGGCTCTCGACCATCGCCACCGCCGACCACATCGTGGTGCTCGACGGAGGCCGCGTCGCCGACCAGGGGACACACGAGGCCCTGCTCGCGCGCTGCCCGCTCTACCAGCGCCTGTGGCACAGCCACACCGACGCGCTCGATTGGTCGATGGGCGCTCCGGCGAAGGAGGCGGCGCCATGCTGAGAGAGCTCCTCTTCCTCGGAGAGCGGCTCGCGGGTCGCCCGGAGCCCCGGCTCCGCCGTGGCCTGCTGCTGGCCTTCATCGAGGCGCTGGTGGTCGCCGCGCCCTACGGGTTGACGCT
>CALNBU010000895.1 GCA_937875615.1 uncultured Archangium sp. | reverse complement strand
AACCTCAACCTCACCCAGATCCTGGGCCCGACGGTGGAGACGGACATCAACATCGGCGCCAACCTCAACTTCCCTGACGCGCCCATCCCCGGTGGTGTGTTCCTCCGCTACGACGCCAATCAGATCAAGAACGAGGTGGTTGGCCTCGGCCTCGCCGGCACCTGCAGCGACGCCACCAAGGTGGCCTCGGGCAGCTGCGGCACGCGCTCCGCGTGGGGCCTCTCGGGCAGCCTCGCCATCGGCGATCTCCCCATCGGCCCGGTGACCGACCTCATCTCCAGCGGCAACATCGACGGCCAGAAGATCGGCGAGCTGCTCGCGGGCATCATCCCCATCTTCAAGAACTTCAACTCCACCGTCATCCGCGACATCGAGTTCAACCTCACGCCCACCACCTGGAACGGCGCCGAGGCGGACCTCTCCAACACCTCGGGCTACGCGTCGGCCAACATGGAGTTCAAGCAGCTGCCGCTCGGCTTCACCTACCGCATCGCGGTGCCGTCGCTGCCCCAGTTCAAGACGGCCTACGCGGACGCGGTGGCGGTGCTGGCGGGGTCCAACGTGGCCGGCCGCGGCGTGGTGCCGCTCGGCATCGGCGTCGGCGTCAACACCGGCACGGTGGATGCGCAGGTCGACGCGCTCAACGATGTCCCGGTCGGACAGATCGGCGTCCGTCAGGCGCCCAACCACCACGGCCTCGAGGGCTCTGATTACGGCCTGCTGGTCGCCGCCATCTCGGCCTCCGGGTTGACGGATCCCACCGCGGGGCTGGCGCTTTCGGCGCTGTTCCCCCGGGTCCCGAACAACTCCATCGAGTTCGGCAAGGCCTACACCGCGGCGGAGCTCTACGGCGACGGGCAGGGCTTCCCGGGCTTCCCGGCGGACGGCCAGTTCAACTTCTCGGCCGCTCCCCAGGGGGCGCTGGTGGCGCGTGGCTTCTCGATTCCTCCCGTGGCCAACGTCTCGCTCCTGCGCGTGTCCTTCGCGTCGGTGCACGAGACGCGCTGGGACGTGTTGGTGGCGGCGAACGCCTCCGGCCCCACGGAGTTCGTGGTCCCGGCGGTCCCCGCGGGCCTGACGCTGACCGACCGCGTCTTCGCCAACGGGACCAGCACCCGCTCGTCCATCACCGTGCAGGCCTTCCGCCTGACCGTGGATGGCAAGGGCGCCAGCGCGGCGGTGTCGTTCAACGACTACGCCGAGCTCAAGGGCTACAGCAGCGACACCACGCGCTACCTGTCGGCCTTCAGCCTCCAGGTCATCTCGCCGCCCTCCCTCAGCATCTCGCAGAGCGAAGACAAGAGCTCGCTGACCATCGAGGTCTCGGGCGCGTCCATCGCGTCCGGCGCCAACACCGTGAGCCTGGCCTTCGCGGCGGGTTGCACCACCGCGGCGGGTCCGCACTCCGAGACCACGGCGGGGAGCAATGAGGTGAAGCTCACGCTCGCCGGCACCTGCGCTGGCGCGGTCACCGCGTCGCTGCAGACCGCGGCCGGGATGCCGTTCGACCCGGTGGTCGAGACGGTCTTCACCATCCAGTAATCCGGCTCATCGTCCGGTGTCGTGAGGCGGGGCTCCTTCGGGAGCCCCGCTTTTTTTGTTGGCAGGTGCCCGGGGTGCCAGGGCGCGCGCTCTGGTAGCGTGGAGGGGTGGCGCGCCAGACCAACACCGCCATCACCGTCATCTCCAAGATCGGCCAACGGCAGGTCGGCCGGGCCGCGGCGCTGGTGGTGATCCACGGCGATGATCTGGGGCGGAAGTTCGACCTCAACGTGGAGTGCCTCACCATCGGTCGCGGCGCCGATTCGGACATCCAGGTGGATCAGCAGGCCGTCAGCCGTCGCCACGCCGAGGTGCGCAGCGAGGAGGGCCGCCTGCTGGTGGAGGACCTGGGCAGCACCAACGGCACGATCCTCAACGACGAACAGGTCGACGCGCCGACCCGCCTCCGCAACGGCGACCTGTTGAAGATTGGCCGCACCATCTTCAAGTTCATCGCCAGCAACAACATCGAGGCGGCGTACCACGACGAGATCTACCGGATGACCACGGTCGACGGGCTGACCCAGATCTTCAACCGTCGGTACTTCGACGACGTGCTGGACCGCGAGCTCTCGCGCGCCCGCCGCTACGTGCGCCAACTGTCGCTGGTGCTGATCGACATCGATCACTTCAAGAAGATCAACGACGCCTTCGGGCACCTGGCGGGCGACGCGGTGCTCAAGGAGGTCGCCGGGGTGATCAAGTCGAAGACCCGCCGCGAAGACGTCTTCGCGCGCTACGGCGGCGAGGAGTTCGCGCTGCTGCTCCCGGAGATCGACGCTCGGGGGGCGCACGCCCTGGCCGAGAAGGTGTGCCGGCTGGTGGAGAAGCACCGCTTCGTGTTCGACGACGTGACGATCCCGGTCACCGTCTCGGCGGGGGTGTCCACGGTGCAGAAGAAGGGCGAGCTGCCCGAGGCGCTCATCCGCCGGGCCGACGAGAAGCTGTACGCCGCGAAGAGCGGCGGTCGGAACCGGGTGGCCTGAGCCCTCAGAAGACCGAGGCGCGGCGCCGGAGCATGTCGGTCAGCATGGCCTCGATCTGATCCCGGACACCCAGGTTGGTGCGCTCGACCCACGCCAGATCTTCTTCGGGCTCCTGCGGCGCGCCCTGGAGATCGATGGGCGGCGCGAAGCGGAGGTGCCAGCGGGCGGGCAGCGGTGGCGGGGTGATCGGCAGGTACTCGACGCCCAGCAGGCTGCCGGGGAGCGTCGCCAACAGCGGCGTCGATTCCTCCCCGCCGACGAGGGCCACCGGCACGATGGGCACCCGCTTGCGGACCGCGATCTTCACGTAGCCGCCCCGCCCGAAGCGGCGGAGCTGGTAGCGCTCGGAGAAGGGCCGGGTGAGGCCCTGCACGCCCTCGGGGAAGACGATCACCGGGCGCCCTTCATCGAGGAGTCGATGGGCGTTCTCGGGGTTGGCCCGCACCGCGCCGAGGCGGTTGGCGAGCACGCCGACGAAGGGCGCGTGGAAGAGCTGGTCTTCCATCAGCCAACGGGCGTCCTGGAGCTCCGGGCGGTGGCGCCGCAGCGCCAGGTGCAGCATCGGCCCGTCGAGGGGCAACGCTCCGGCGTGGTTGGCGACCAGGATGCAGGGCCCGGTGGGGACGTGCTCGACGCCGTCGACGTGCGCGCGGAAGTAGCGCTCGAAGAGGAGCTCGCCGAAGGGCCGGAGCGAGGCCGCCAGCGAGAGATCCTTGCCCCAGTGATCGACCTGGGTCTGCCGGCTGGCCAGCCCGGCGCCGGTGCGCACCACGTCCAGCAGCCCCCGCAGGGCGCCGCGCACCGAGGCCTCGGCCTGGAGGGTCGTCCGCTCGGGGCTGCGGGCGAGGGCCCGCGGAGGCGGCGATGGCGCCGGCTCCAGCAGCACGGGCGCGTCGGCGTGGGGCAGTGGGTCGATCTCCAGCGAAGGAGATCCCCCGTGGGCCGCGGGGCCGTCGACCAG
>CALNBU010000894.1 GCA_937875615.1 uncultured Archangium sp. | reverse complement strand
GGGCGCGCGGGCGACAGGCTGACTACGACGTCCCCAGGGGCGTGCTGGTGGTGACCGGCAAGCCCGAGGCCCGGCAGAAGACCACCCGGCTCAAGGGAACCAGGGTCACCTTCTTCGCCGGCTCCGAGTTCCTCGAGGTCGAGAACGCCACCACCGTCATCGAGGGGGTCAAGCGGTGAACGAGGTGGAGCTGCTGCGCAGCAGCGGGCTGGAGGTCCCCGAGACCATCAAGCGGGCGCCGTGGCTGCTGGGCGTGCCCTCGATGCTGTTGGCCGCGGGGAGCGTCGCCAACGCGTGGGTCAGCTCACTGCACTCGGTGATGCCGGCGGTGGTGGGCGTCGCGGAGGGGCTGGCCTGGGGCCTCTACCTGCGCGCGGTGGCGCAGTCCTCCGGAGGTGTGGAGCGCCCGAGCCCCGCGACGGCCATGGGCTGCATGGTGTTGGCCTTCGTGGCCATGCAGTACGGCTGGGTGGCCGCGCCGGCGGTGGTGATCCTCTGGCTGTTGCCCATCTTCGACTACGCGACCTTGTACGGCGAGGGCGTCGACGCGGCGCTGGGCGGCGTCATCGACACGCTCAAGCGCGCGCCGCTGATGTGGCTGGGGGTGAACCTGGGCTTGATCCTGATGCTGCCCATGCTCAGCGTGGCCCTCTCGCTGCCCATGAGCCTCTACACCCACTACGAGAGCCGCGCCGGCGCCTGGCTGACGGAGCTGAGCGGACAGGTGCTGGTGGGGCCGCTGGTGCACGTGGCGTTCGTGCTGCGGGCGCGCCTGTTCCTGGGCATCAACGGAGACCCCTGAGTCAGTCATGAGCGAGCTGCTGGTCGCGCGGGACCTGGTGAAGTCGTACGGCCCGCGCCGCGTGGTCGACGGCGTGTCCTTCACCGTGAAGCCGGGAGAGATCGTCGGTCTGCTGGGGCCCAACGGTGCCGGCAAGACCACCTCCTTCTCCATGGTCATCGGGTTGGTGCAACCCGACGCGGGCTCGGTGCGGCTGGGCGAACGCGAGCTGGCGCGCATGCCCATGCACCAGCGCGCGCGCGCGGGCCTGGGCTACCTGCCGCAAGAGGCGTCCATCTTCCGCAAGCTGACGGTGCGCGAGAACATGCGCGCGACGTTGGAGCTGTGCGGCGCGAAGCACCTCGATGAGCGCGCCGACGCCATCATCGCGGAGTTCGGGCTCCGCCACGTCGCCGACTCGCTGGGTGAGTCGCTCTCTGGTGGCGAGCGACGGCGCGCCGAGATCGCCCGCTCGCTCCTTCCTGAGCCCCGCTTCATCCTCTTCGACGAGCCCTTCGCCGGAGTGGACCCCATCAACGTGGGCGAGCTGCAGAAGGAGATCTCCCGGCTGCGCGACCGCGGGCTCGGGGTGTTGATCACCGATCACAACGTGCACGACACGCTGCGCATCTGCGACCGCGCGTACATCCTCGCGGGCGGGAAGATCCTCGAAGAAGGCACGCCGCATGCCATCGCCGCCTCGGAGCGGGCCAGATCGGTCTACCTCGGCGCCGACTTCAAACTTTCCCAGTAAGTCCAACACCTTGACTTCGTGACAGAACTTTGAGGTTTCCCTCTGCGCCGCGATGCGCGTAGCCTTGGCACGTTCTTTGAACACACCATGGAGCTCAAACAAAGCCTCAGACTCTCGCAGACGCTGGTGATGACCCCCCAGCTGCAGCAGGCGATCAAGCTGCTGCAGCTCTCGCGGATGGAGATGCTCGAGCAGATCCGCGAGGAGATGGAGAGCAACCCGCTCCTGGAGACGCCCGACGAGATCGAAGGAGACCTGAGCGAGAAGGCGCCGGGCGAGGCCTCGCTGGAAGCGGAGAACCTCGAGGCGCCGCCCCACTCGGAGCAGCGCGAGCCCGACACGGCGCAGGAGGTCAAGCCCGAGCAGTCGCCCGCGGAGATCGACTGGGACGCGTACCTCAACAGCTACCAGTTCAATGAGCCGACCACCGCGTCGAACCGCGGTAGCGTCGACATGGAGGACCTGCCGTCCTTCGAAGCGAACATGGTGAAGCGGGAGGATCTGTACGATCGCCTCTTCGAGCAGCTCACCGGGGTACACCTCAACGACGCCGAGCGCCGCATCGCGGAGCTGATCATCGGCAACCTCGACGACGACGGGTACCTGAAGCTCGACGATCACGAAGGCGACCCGCTCATCCACCTGTGCAGCGAGGCCGACGTGCCCATGTCGGTGGCCACGCGGATGCTCCGGAAGATTCAGCACCTCGACCCGGTGGGCTGCGGCGCCCGGGACCTGGTGGAGTGCCTGCTGCTGCAGGTGCAGGCGATGAAGGACCCCGCCGCCCCGCTGCTGCAGCTGATCATCAAGAAGCACCTCAAGCTGCTGGAGTCGAAGAACCTCCCCGCCATCGCCCGGGAGCTGAGCAAGAGCGAAGGCCAGGCGTACACGCTGGAGGACGTGGTGGCCGCCACCCGCCTGTTGATGCGCGTGGACCCCAAGCCGGGCCGCAACTACTCGGGCGTCGAGGCCCAGCACATCACCCCCGATGTCTTCGTCCACAAGGTCGGCGACGAGTTCCACGTGGTGCTCAACGACGACGGGCTCTCGAAGCTGCGGGTGTCCGACGCCTACCGGCGCGCGCTGCGCGGCGGGGTGCTCGACCCCAAGCAGAAGGAGTTCGTCCAGGAGAAGATGCGCTCCGCGCAGTGGCTGCTGCGCTCGATCCAGCAGCGCCAGCGCACCATCCACAAGGTGACCGAGAGCATCGTGAAGTTCCAGCGCGAGTTCTTCGAGAAGGGCATCGCGCACCTCAAGCCGCTCATCCTCCGCGACGTGGCCGAGGACATCGGCATGCACGAGTCGACGGTCAGCCGCGTGACGACCGCCAAGTACGTGCACACGCCGCAGGGCATCTACGAGCTCAAGTACTTCTTCAACTCCTCCATCGCCCGCACCGCCGGCGAGGACATCGCCAGCGAGGCGGTGAAGAACCACATCAAGCAGCTGGTGGCGTCGGAGAACCCCAAGAGCCCCTACTCCGATCAGAAGATCGTCGAGCTCCTCAGGGCGCAGGGCATCGAGATCGCCCGCCGCACGGTGGCCAAGTACCGCGAGGTGCTCGGCGTGCTGCCTTCGAGCAAACGGAAGAAGTACTTCTAGGCAAGGGAACCGACATGGCTCAGGAATACTGGCTCGCTGACAGTGAGGCGCGCGTGTTGGGGCCGGTGGGCCTCGACGTCGTCACCTCGCTCCACGCACGCGGAAAGCTGGGCGACGTGCGCGCGGTCTCGAAAGATGGCCGCAGCTTCGTGCCGCTGCGCGACGTCCCGGAGCTCCAGGCGGTGCTCACCACCCCGGTGCACCTCACCGACACCCAGCGCGCGCAGGCCGAGACCACCGCGCAGATCCGCGGGTGGCTCCGTAGCATCGAGCGCACCTCCACCGCCGAGGTCTTCAAGGTGCCCCCCGACTCGACTCGCGGGACCTGGCGCGCCGCCTTCTTCGCGCTGGTGCACCGCTACACGCCCAACCGACTCCCGCCCGACACCACGCCGGAGTTGCGCGCGGCCTGCGAAGACGCGTTTCTTGCGCTCACCGCACGCCAGCTGGAGATCGAGAAGCAGCTGAACGCCCCGCCCGCACCGGCGCCCGCGCCGCCGCCGCTCCCCGCGCAGGAGCCCTGGCCGCAGGCGCGCGTTCAGCAGCGAGGCAGCGGCCAGCACGTCAGCCTGCTGCTCAAGCGCGGCGACGCGCGCGTCTTTACCCACGACCTGGAGCACAACTGGCAGACCGATTGCATCTTCGTCCCCTCCGTGGAGCGCGCCGTCCCCAACACCGCGGTGGAGATCGTGGTCAGCTTCGAGGGCCAGGCCACGCAGCTCAACGCCTCGGGGAGAATCCAGGCCGGGAGGCAGGGCGGCTTCACCGTCCGGCTGCTGAACCTGGGTGAAGCGCAGCGCGGACTCATCCGCACCTG
>CALNBU010000893.1 GCA_937875615.1 uncultured Archangium sp. | reverse complement strand
TCAACCGGGAGAGGACCGGCGCGGCGCCGATCACGCTGGACACCGCCGACCCGGTCAGCATGGTCCGGCTGCTGATCACCGACACCGACGAGGCTTTCCCGCTGTTCACCGACGAGCAGGTGCGGGCGCTGCTGGTCATGGAGGACGGGGTCGTCAAGCGGGCCGCCGCCGCGGCGCTGCGAACGGTACTCGGTGAGCGGCGTGCGCTTCACGTAGCCCGCGTGGCTCAACGTCACCACCATCGGCTCGTCGGCGATGAGATCCTCCGTGGAGATCTCCCCCACCTCACCCACGATCTCCGTGCGCCGCGCGTCGGCGAACCGCTCACGCACCTCGCTCAGCTCCTGCTTGATGACCCGCAGCAGCGACGACTCGTTGCCGAGAATGTCCTCCAGCCGGGCGATCTCCCGCGCCAGCTCGAGCAGCTCCTTGAAGAGCTCCTCCTGCTGGAGGCCGGTGAGGCGCTGCAGCCGCATCTCCAGGATGGACCGCGCCTGCTCTTCGCTGAAGCCGGGGTCGTAGGCGCGGGAGATGCCGGCGTAGGTCGGCTCCTCGGCCCGCGCGCGGGCCGCCAGCGCGTCCATCGACTGCTTCGCGCTGGAGAAGTCGGCGCGCGCCAGCTTCTTGAACGACTCGACCTCGTACAGCGACGGCGAGAGGATGTTCATCAACGCCCAGCGCGCCTCGTCGGGGTCCTTCGAGGCGCGGATGGTGGCGATGATGTGGTCGAGGAAGTCCTTGCCGCTGGTGGCCACCAGCAGACCCTCGACGATGTGCATGCGGTCCTTCGCCTTCTTCAGCTCGAAGCGCGAGCGGCGCGTCACCACCTCGCGCCGGAAGATGATGAAGCGCTCGAGGATCTCCTTGAGCCCCAGCGTGCGCGGCTGACCCTGGTCGATGGCCAGCATCTGGATGCCGTAGGAGATCTGCAGCGCGCTGTTCTGGAAGAGGTTGTTGCGCACGATGTCGACGATGGCGTCGCGCTTGAGCTCGATGACCACCCGCACGCCCTGCAGCGAGCTCTCGTCGCGGATGTCGCTGATGCCCTCCACGCGCTTCTCGCGCACCAGGTCGGCGATCTGCTTCACCAGCACTTCCTTCTTCAGCTGGTAGGGGATCTCGGTGATGACGATGCTCTCGCGCCCCGACTTCTTCTCGGTCTCCACCTCGGTGCGCGCGCGGATGGTGATGGAGCCGCGGCCGGTCTCGTAGGCCTTCCGGATGCCATCGCGGCCCGCGATGATGCCCGAGGTCGGGAAGTCCGGACCCTGCACGAAGCGCATCAGCTCGGCCCAGGGCGTCTTCGGGTGGTCGATGAGGTGCATGGTGGCGTCGACGACCTCTCCCAGGTTGTGGGGAGGAATCTTGGTGGCCATACCCACCGCGATGCCGTCGGAGCCGTTGACCAGCAGGTTCGGGAAGCGCGCCGGCAGCACGGTGGGCTCGGTGAGCGACGCGTCGTAGTTCACCTGGAAGTTGACGGTGTCCTTCTCGAGGTCCGCCAGCAGCTCATCGGTGAGCCGCTCCATGCGCACCTCGGTGTACCGCATGGCCGCCGGAGAATCGCCGTCGAGCGAGCCGAAGTTGCCCTGCCCGTCGATGAGCGGCGCGCGCAGGCTCCACGGCTGCGCCATGCGCACCAACGCGTCGTAGACCGACTGGTCGCCGTGCGGGTGGTACTTACCGATGACGTCGCCGACCACGCGGGCCGACTTCTTGTACGGGCGGCTGTAGGTGTTCGACAGCTCGCTCATGGCGAAGAGCACGCGCCGGTGCACCGGCTTCAACCCGTCGCGGACGTCGGGCAGCGCGCGCCCGACGATGACGCTCATCGAGTAGTCGAGGTAGCTCTGCCGCATCTCCTGCTCGATGGAGATCTGCGCGAGCGCGCCGATGTTCGACGGCGGCGGAGGGGGCGCAGACGGCGCAGGCGGGTCGTTGATTTCGTCGCTCATTCCGGGTGCTGCAACTACCCCCAACCGGCCTGTTGCACAATGGCGGAGACGCGAAGATTCCCCAGTAATCGCGAACTGTTAGAAGAACACGTTCCTGCGCGGTGGGCGGCTCACCCTTCGTGCAGGACAGGCAGGCGCGCCGCGGCGTCGTGCAGCGAGCCCAGGTGCAACGTCAACCGCTCCACCTGGCGCTGCAGCAGCGCACCCGGCGCCTGCGCGCCCATGGGGCTGAGCGGCGACGGCGGGCGGCCTTCACGCACCGCGGACTCCAGCTCGCTCAGCGCGGCCCCGAAGGCCTGGCTCAGCCCGGCCGGGAGCGGCGGCAACGCCTGCAGCGCGATGACCGCCCACGAGAAGCGGCGCAGCGCGAGCGTCAGGGTGACCAGCGGCTCGAGCTGCGAGGGCTCCAGGCTGCGCTCCGCCACCACGCGCTGGAGCGAGACCTCGGCGTTGGCCACCAGCACGCCGAAGCGACGCGCGGCGGCGAAGTCGCGCTCCGGCGCCCCGCTGGCGCTCCACAGCGCCCGCAACCCGCCGAGGGCCTCGGCCAGGGATTCTCCCACCCGGGTGCGCTCGGACGACGGCCACAGCAGGCGCGAGGCCACCAGCGCCACCGCGCCGGCCAGCAGGTTGCTCACCGCGCGGAGCCCCGCCAGGTGCGGGTTCAACCCATCGAGCTGCGCCAGCAGCAGGAACGTGGGGGTGAGCAACGTGGAATACAGGGCGTAGTTCACCTGGATGACCGACACCGTCACCGCCGCCATCACACCGCACAGCGGCAGCAGCAGGCGGGGGTCGTGCACCAGCGCGGTCAACCCCACCGCGAGCAGCGAGCCCAGCACCGTGCCGCCCACCCGCTGCACCGAGCGCAGCAGCGTCGCCGGCGCGTGCGGCTGCAGCACCACCAGCATGGTGATGGTGGCCCAGAAGCCGTGGTCCACGCGCAGCAGCCCGACCACGCCCACCGACGCGGCCACCAGCACCGCCACGCGCAGCGCGTGCCGCAGCTCCGCCGAATCGCGCTGGACCGCCGCGCGCAGCGTCACCCACCAGGGCGGGCGGGCGTCGAGCTCGGGGCGCGTCACCGGCGCCACCGACTCCAGCGTAAGCGCCATGAGGTCGAGCAACCCG
>CALNBU010000892.1 GCA_937875615.1 uncultured Archangium sp. | reverse complement strand
CGGCGCCATGCCCATGCGGAACACCAGTGGGAGCGAAAGCAGGAGCACCGCGATGGCCGCCGTCTGCCAGCGCGCCGCCGCCCGCGGGAAGAAGAAGTGGAAGTCGTAGAGGAAGTAGCGGAAGCGGCGCAGCGCCAGCACCAGCAGCACCGCCGCGGCCGTCACCACCAGCGACACCAGCACCACCGTCGCGGCGTCGGCCACCAGCGGGCGCAGGTAGCGCGGGTCTCTCACCTCGGCGACGAGCCCCTTGAAGAGCGCGTCGACCCAGCGCCCGATGCCGCTGGGGTCTGCCTTCATCAACAGCCGCGCGAGCAGGAACCAGGTGGCCGGCAGGTCCGGCGCGAGCTCCGCCGCCGACACGGCGATCTCCACCGCCGCGCCGACGTCTCCGGCGTCCTCCCAGGCCAACGCCGCGCGCAACAGGCCCACCGCCCACAGCTCCATGTCGGGGGAGCCGATGAGCGTGCGGGTGGCCAGCAACTGCCGGCGGGCCTCGGCCTCGGCCTTCGCGTCCTTCGAGGCGTTGGCCTGTGCCCAGCGCGTCCACGTGGCGCGGAGATCCGCGTCGGAGATGGTCCGCACCAGCAGCGGCGGCACCTCGTGCTTCTTCGCCGGCTCCGGCGTCGCCACCGGCAGCTCCGCGGCGGGCTTCTTCGTGGTGACGGAGGCCTTCTTGACCGTCGGCGGGGCCACCAGCGTCCCGTCACCTTCGCCGTCGCCCTCGTCAGGCGGAGGCGGCGCGCGCTTCTTCGCCGGAGGCGGCGAGGGCTCGGGAGCGTCGGGGTCGACCAGATCGACCTGCGCCAGCGCCGTCGCACTCATCATCACCAACAGGCACGCCAGAAGTCTCATCGGTGTCAGCGCGAGAGCTTACGCAAAGGTCCCGCCGTCGGCGACAACTGCGTGAAGGCGCCCGGGGGCGATGATGTGCGCCAGCGTCGGGCCATTCCCCGACGCCCTGCTAGAGATGGCCCCATGAGCGAACTCGGCAGAGCGATGGAGCGGTTGGACGGGGTGATGCAGCGGCTGCGCGCCCCCGACGGGTGCCCGTGGGACCAGGCGCAGGACCTCAAGAGCCTCCGCCCGTACCTCATCGAAGAGGCCTACGAGGTGCTGGAGGAGATGGACCGCGTCTCGGCCGGCGCGCCCTGGACGCCGCTGGCGGAGGAGCTGGGAGACCTGCTCTTCCAGATCTTCTTCCACGCCCACCTGGCCCGGGAGCAGGGCCAGTTCGACCTCACCGCGGTGGCCACCGCCATCGCCGACAAGCTCGAGCGCCGACACCCCCACGTCTTCGGCG
>CALNBU010000891.1 GCA_937875615.1 uncultured Archangium sp. | reverse complement strand
GACGCCCTGAACGCCGACGTGGGGACGGGGGACGCCGCCGAGCCGGGGGAGGTCCCCGGCGACGAGGGCGCGCCCGCCTGAGCGGCCACCGCGCGGGTGGGGGCGCCGAGGGGCGTCGCGGTGATCGTCGGCAGCTTCGGTGGTGGCTTGCCGGAATTGTCCTGTCCGTTCGACATCTCTTCTCAGGACATGTTTAGCGCACTGCCGGGAGATCGCGGTGCCGTGACAGCTGCACCTGCTGATTGGCGTCGATGGATTTCTGGATGTCCATCTCCGACAAGCCAGAAGACAGACTGATGGTGGTGGAGGCGCGCTTGCCGGTCTCCTGACCGGCAGCGTGCACGTTGACGATGCCGTTGGAGTCGATCTCGAACGTAACGTCGATCTTCACGTCGCCGCGGTAGCCGACGCGGAAGCCGGCGAACTCGAACTCGCCGAGCAGCTCGCACTCGTCGGCGCGGTTCGACTCGCCCTGGTACACGCGGATCTTCACCCGGTCCTGGCCGTCGCGGCTGGTGGTGAAGGCCTTCGACTTCTCGATGGGAATGGGGGTGTTCTTCTCGAGGATCTTCTCGGTGAAGCCGCCCACGGTGCCGATGCGCAGCGGCAGCGGGGTGACGTCGACGAGGAAGGTCTCCGTGGCCTTGTCGAGGAGCGCGTGGGCCTGCAGCGCCGCGCCGAGCGACACCACCTGGTCGGGGTCGACGCCCTCCATGGGCTCCCGCTGGAAGTAGTGCTTCACCGAGTTGCGGATGATGGGCAGCCGCGTCGGGCCACCCACCAGGATGACCGCGTCGACGTCGTTGACGGTCATGCGCGCGCTCTGGAGCGACTCGTCGGTCACCTTGAAGGTGCCCTGCACGAGGTCCATCACCATGCGGTTGAAGTGGTCCTCGGACAGCTGCATGGAGAGGTCGAGCACGTTGCCGTTCACGTCCTGGCAGATGCCGGGGCACGACAGGTCGGCGACGCCGTTCTGACCTACCTCGATCTTCGCCTTCTCGGCGGCCTCCTTGAGCATCTGCAGGCAGAAGCGGTTCTGTCGCAGGTCGAGGCGGTGGCGGGCGAGGAAGTCCTCGGCCATCCAGTTCATGATGCGATCATCGAAGTCGTCGCCGCCGAGGTAGGTGTCGCCGGAGGTGGAGAGCACCTCGAAGACGTCCTTGCCGATCTCCAGCACCGAGACGTCGAAGGTGCCGCCGCCGAGATCGTACACCGCCACTCGCTGGTTCACGTCCTTGCCGAAGCCGTAGGCGAGGGCCGCGGCGGTGGGCTCGTTCAAGATGCGCAGCACGTCGAGGCCCGCGATGCGCCCGGCGTCCTTGGTGGCCTGGCGCTGATTGTCGTTGAAGTACGCGGGCACGGTGATGACCGCCTTGGTCACGGGCTGGCCCAGGTAGCTCTCGGCGATGGCCTTGAGCTCCTTGAGGACCAACGCGGAGATCTCCGGCAGTGAGTAGGTGCGGCCGCGCGCCTGGATCCGCACCGAGCTGTTGGGCCCCTCGGTCAGCGTGTACGGCATCACCGTCTGCGCCTTCTTCACCTCGTCGGAAAAGAAGAAGCGGCCGATGAGCCGCTTGGCCGAGTACACGGTGTTCTCGGCGTTGGTGATGATGTTCTTCTTCGCCGCGTTGCCGACCAGCACGCTGCCGTCTTCGAGGAAGGAGACGCAGCTGGCGTGCGTGAGCTCGCCCCACTCGTTGGGGATCACGGTGGGCTGGCCATCGATGACGGCTGAAACACACGAATATGAGGTGCCGAGGTCGATGCCGACTGCGATTTCAGCCATGGCGGACAAGCTACCTGTTTCCCCGGCGTGTGCACCACTTCGTCACCGGCGCCCGGAAGTTTGGGTCAGTGGAATTTTTTCACATGGATTGAGACGCTGCCGGAGGCCGAAAGGAGGCTGAAAAACGTGTCGCAGTTCCTCTCTCTCATCACCGCTGACGCCTCGCTGGTGTGCTGTGAGCTCGAGCGCGTGCGGGCGGTGTTTGCTCCCGGTGCGCACGAGGTGGTCGGCGTGGGGGCATGGCAGGACGGGCAGATCGTCCAGCGCAGCGCCGCGGCGGGGGCCTCGCGCCAGGCGGTGTGGGAGCCGCCGGCGTCTCCGGTGGTGGTGCTGGCGAGCCGGGCCCTGGCCGTCGGGCAGGGTCTGGAGACCGACGCCCAGCCCTTTCGTTTTCGCCGGTGGCTGTTCGCCGCCTCCGGGGCGCTGACCCGCGCCGACCAGGTGCGCGCGCGGGTGCGGGAGACGTTGCCGGAGTTCCTCGCCGGGGCCGTCCGCGGCGCCACCTGGGAGGTAGCGGCCTTCGCGCGCTTCCTGACCGAGCTGCGCGCGCTGGGCCGCATGGAGGACGAGCGCCTCGAGGCGGCCACCGCGGCTGGCTGTCTGGCCGCGGCGGCGAAGGTGGTGGAGGAGGTCTCGGCGGCGGTGGGCGTGGCCGAGCGACCGGTGTTCTCGCTGTGCGCGAGCAACGGTCGGACGTTGGTGGCGGTCGCCCGGGGCGCGCCGCTGTCCTACGCCCTGCTGGAGGGGCAGGCCGCCTGCGCGCGCCATGGGTTGACGGACGACGCCCGCGCCGTGGAGCCGTTGGTGCAGGATCACCTGCGGCGCCGCTCGGTGGTGGTGACGTCGCAGCAGTCGCCGGGGCCGGGGTGGCTCCGGCTCGCCGGCGACGCCACCTTGGCGGTCGACCTGCGCCTCGCCGTCACCGTTCGTTAGCGGGGCGCGTCCGCGCCGGGTTCAGCCGAAGAAGCTGGCGTCGAGCACCTTGATGAGCAGGTTCGAGCTGCCGTGGAGCAGCGCCGCGCCCAGCACCGAGTTGTTGCGCTCGCGCATCCAGCCGAAGAGCAAGGCGGGGAAGAACACCGCCAGCCGCCAGGCCTGGAAGATAGCCAGAAGGCGGGGCCCAGTCGGGCGCCGAGGAAGGTCCGCCCCTGGGGCCAGGCGTCGCGTAGGCGGGTCTGCAGGTAGCCGCGGTAGAACAGCTCTTCGGGCACCGCCACCACCAGGAGATCATCGATGACGTACTCGAAGAAGCGCGGCGGCAGCTTGAAGGCGAAGTGCGGCGCGCGGGTGTAGGGCGTGAAGATGCGCGTCAGCTCGTGCGGCAGCTGCGGCCACAGCCAGGTGAAGGCCACGTAGCCGGCGATGAAGAGCGGGAAGATGACGGCTGCCACCAGCAGGAACTGGCGGACGTCGCGGCGCCAGGTGCGCAACGAGAGGCCGAACTCGGCCCAGTCTTCGTCGCGCTGCCGGGCGGCGTAGAGCGGGAGGTAGAGGAAGCCCACCGTGGCCACCACCTTCCCGGCTGGCGGCGAGAGCTGGTAGCTGATCAGCACGGCCAGGAAGCAGATGGCCCAGACGACGATGGCCTCGGTGGAGGCGCGCTTCGGCAGCCAGCGGGGCGCTTCGGTCATCGCGAGTGGGCGAGCATCGCGTGGCGTTGATGCAGCCCCTGGTTGAGCGGGTCGAGCTGCAGCGCGTTCTCGCAGGCCTCGAGGGCGTCTTTGAGCTGCCCCTTCTGCTCATAGCCCTTGGAGGCGAGGTACTTGACGTGCGCGGAGCCCGCCGCGGAGGGGCGCTCGGCGAGGAACTCGTTGCGCAGGCCCTCGAGATCGCTCGGCGTCAGCCCCGCGGCGAGCAGCCGCGCCACGCCCCGCCAGTTGCCGCGGTTGGCGTCGAAGCGCGCGCGAGAGAGCGGCTGGGAGAGCGCGTCGCGAGCGGCCTTCACCCGCTTCAGCGCCGCGTCGAGCTGCGCCAGCTCCTCCGCCTTGCCCGACTTGCGCTTGAGATCGGCCAGCTGCGTCTCGGCCTCCGAGGCGCGGGAGCGGATGACCGAGGTCTCGGCGTCGGGCTGGAGCCCGAGCAGCTCGTAGTGATCTCCGTTGACGCGCTCGCGGTACTTCTCGAGCTCCGCCTCGATGGCGCGCGAGTACACGCCAGAGGGGTTGGGCTTCGGCTGCAGCGGCAGACCGGAGACCAGCCGGTTGAGGGTCTCGCGGAGCGAAGGGGTCACGTCGAGGAACTGCACCCCGAAGCCCGGAGACATGTTCCAGGCCCTGGCCTGATCTGCGGGCACATGGCGGACCACCTCGGCGAGCAGCGTCAGGCCGGCGGCGGGGAGCATCACCTTGAGGCGGGTGAAGACGGGCGGGAGCTCCGCATCGGTGGAGAGGAACATCCCGCCGCGCGAGATGTCGGTGCACTGCAGCGTGCCCAGGGAGACGCCGTCGAGCTTGAGGACCACGGCGTCGAACCTGGCGGCGTGGCGCGGCTGGGGCTCCCCCGGCGGGGTGATGATGGGCAGCATCGGCGACGAGACCGGAGCGGGCGCCGGCTGCGCGCCCAGCGCCTCGTCGAGCGCCTCCGCGAACTCGGTGGCCGACTGGAAGCGGTCGTCGGGGCTCTTGGCCACCGCCTTCATGATCACGTCGCTCCAGGCGCGGGACACCCTCGGGTTGAGCTCGTGCGGTGGCCTGGGGAGCTGGGAGCGATGCGCCACCAGCAGGTCGGCGAGGCCGCGCTGGGGGTAGGGGAGCCGCCCGGTGGCCAGGAGCCACGCGATGCAGCCCAGTGAGTAGATGTCGCTGCGCGCGTCCACCGGCGTGGAGTTGGCCTGCTCCGGCGACATGAACTCGGGCGTGCCCACGATGAGCCCCGCCGCGGTGCGGGTGGTGGCGCGCTCGGTGTCGAGCAGCTTGGCGAGGCCGAAGTCGAGCACCTTGACGAAGTTCTCGCTGCGCCCGCGGCGGATGAGGAAGATGTTCTCGGGCTTGAGGTCGCGGTGGACGATGCCCGTGTCGTGCGCGGCCTGGAGCGCGTCGCAGACCTGGGTGAGGATGGGGATCGCCGTGCCCGCCGGGACCGGCTGCGTGAGGAGGTAGTTGAGCGGCTTCCCCTCCAGGTACTCCATCACCAGGTAGTACCGGTTGGGCGGCACCACGTTCATGTCGAAGATGTTGACGATGTTCTCGTGGCCGATGAGGTTGACCGCGCGCGCCTCGGCGTAGAAGCGGGCCACCAGCCCCTCGTCGCTGGCGAGCCGGTCCTGCAACACCTTGATCGCCACCCGGCTGCCGATGACCGTGTGCTCGCCGAGGAAGACGGTGCCCATGCCTCCCCGACCGATCACCTTCATGATCCGGAAGGACCCCAGCGTCGTACCCACCACCGCATCGTCGGCCGCATTCGTCGTCATGGGAAAGGGCGAGACTAGCGCCGGGCGAGGGCTGCTTGAAACCCTTTCACGTCTCGGGTGTTGACCACGTCGGTCTTCCGTGCCCACCCGCGCCGCGCCGAGGCCAGCGCCCATGGCAGGTGAGCGGCCAGATCTCCGACGGAGTGCGCGTCGGTGCTGAGCGAGAGCTTGAGGCCGCGCTGCAGGGCGAGGCGCACGTGCTCGGGTTTGAGATCCATGCGCTCGGGGCAGCCGTTCACCTCCACGACGATGCCCTTCTTGGCGGCCTTGTCGAGCACCTCCTCCATGCGCAGGGGCACGGCCTCGCGCTTCAGCAGCAGGCGCCCGGTGGGGTGTCCCCTCTTTCCCTACACGACGCTCTTCCGATCTGGGTTGTCGAAGGCGTTGAGCACGCGGCGGGTCATCGCGTCTTCGTCCTGCGAGTAGCGCTGGTGGATGGAGCAGATGACGACGTCGAGCTGCTCCAGCACGTGGTCCGGGTAGTCGAGGCGGCCGTCTTCCAGGATGTCGCTCTCGACGCCGCGGAGCAGGGTGACGTCGGGAAAGCGCTCCTGCACGCGGGCGATCTCGTCCCACTGGGCCTTGAGCCGGTCGACGGTCAACCCGCCGGCGTAGTTGCTGGTCTGGGAGTGCTCGGTGACGGTGAAGTAACGGAAGCCCAGCGCCTGCGCGGCGCGCACCATGTCTTCGAGCGAGTCGCGGCCGTCGCTCCAGGTGGAGTGGGCGTGGACGTTGCCCAGGATGTCGGCGCGGGTGACGAGATCCGTCGGCAAGGCGTGCGCCAGCGCCGCCTCGAACTCGCCGGTGTCTTCGCGCAGTTCCGGAGGGACGTACTGCAGCCCCAGCAGCGCGTAGAGGTCGGCCTCTTCGCGGACCGCCAGCTTCTCCTCGGCGCCCGCGTGGCGCGCGCCGCCCTTCGGGGCCTCGCCGTCGCCCATGCGGAAGACGCCCCACTCGGAGATGGTGAGGCCCTTCTCGAGGGCCAGCGAGCGCAGGCGGATGTGGTGCGCCTTGCTCCCGGTGAAGTGGTGCAGCGCCGAGGCGAAGTCTTCGTCGGGCAGCACCCGGAGGTCGACCTGGAGATCGCTCTCGCGGAGCCGGACCGACGTCTTGGAGTCGCCGGAGCCGAGCACCTCGCCGATGCTGGGGTGGGTGAGGAAGTGGGCGAACACCGGCGCGGCGTCGGCGGCGCTGGCGAGGAGGTCGACGTCGGCCACCGTCTCGCGCTGCCTGCGGACCGAGCCGCCGAGGCTGGCGCGCACCACGCCCGGCGCGGCCTTCACGAAGTCGAGCAACGCGAGGGCGTCGTGGTGCACGTCGGCGAGGCGTCGGCGTCCGCCGGCGGCCATGGAGCGCCGGGCGAGCTCCACCGAGGCCAGCAGCTTCTCCTCGGTCTTCTGGCCGAAGCCCTTGAGCGCGCGCACCTCGCCGCGGCGGCAGGCGGCCTCGAGCTCGTCGAGCGAGCCGATCTGCAGCGCCGCGTGCAGCGCCGCCACCTTCTTCGGCCCCAGGTCCTGCACCTGGAGCAGCTCGAGGATCTTCGGCGGCCAGCGCGCGCGGAGCTCCTCGAGGGCGCCCATGCGGCCGGTCTGCAACAGCTCGGTCAGTCGGGTGGCGATGCCCGCGCCGATGCCCGGCAGCTCGGTCAGCCGCCCGGCCGCGGCCAGCGCGGCGAGATCTTCGGTGGTGCCGGCGATGCGCTCCGCGGCCAGCTCGTAGGCGCGGGTCTTGAACGCGTTCTCGCCGGAGAGCTGGAGGTACAGCCCGAGCTCCTGCAGGGCCCTGACGAGGGTGGTCTTGTCGACAGCCGTCATCCCGCCCTCATAGCAGGGCGCGGGGCGAGGCCGGGCGGGCAGCGCGAAAGTGCGGTAGGCAGCGTGGGGTGACTGAAGCAAAGAAGGTGAGCCTCGGGCCGGTGACGCTGGGCGAGGGCGAGATGCGCGGCTTCCCCGTGGGCCGACGGAACGTGCTGGTGGCGTGCGTGGGCGGGCGGCTCAAGGCCATCGACGACTGGTGCAACCACGCCGGCTGCCTGCTGTCGGGCGGGCACCTCGAGGAGAACATGGTGGTCTGTCCGTGCCATGAGATCGGCTTCGACCTCGACACCGGCAAGAACATGACCTCGCCCGGCATCGCCGACGACCAGCCGGCCTTCACCGCCGAGCTGCGCGACGGTGAGCTGGTGCTGCTCGACTTCCCCGGGGAGTGAACCCCGCGCGGCTCAGAGCGTTGCTCGACGACTTCGTCGAGGCCCGGCCGTGGAGCGAGCGCATCGCGGCGGACCCGGTGGAGTTCCCCCACCGCTACCGGGATCCCCGCGACGTGGAGGTGGTGGCGCTGCTCGCCGCGTCGCTGGCCTATGGGCGCGCCAACCTGTTCAAGCCGAAGGTTGCCGGAATCCTCTCCGGCCTCGGTCCATCGCCGGCGAAGGCCCTGGCTGCGCTGACGGTGGCTGACGCGCGCGCGCTGCTGCAGGGCTTCGTGTACCGCTTCAACCTCCCGTCCGACGTGGCGGTGCTGTTGCTGGGCATGGGCCGGCAGCTGTCGCTCCACGGCTCGCTGGAGCGCGCCTTCCTCGCGGGGCAGGGCGGCGGCTGGCAGCGCACCCTGGCCAACTTCGCGCACGGCCTCCGGGCGGCCGCGCCGGAGCGGGAGATCATCCGTCAGCTGGGGCCGGTGCGCGGGCTGCACCACCTGCTGCCCTTCGCCGAGGCCGGCGCGGCGAAGCGCCTCAACCTCTACCTCCGATGGATGGTGCGCGGCCCCGATGACATCGACTTCGGCATCTGGCGGGCGCTGTCGCCGGCGCAGCTGATGATCCCGCTCGACACCCACGTGATGCGCATCGCCCGCTGGCTGGGGCTGACCAGGCGCAGCACCATCGGCTGGAAGACGGCGGAGGAGGTGACGGCCTCGCTGCGCCGCCTCGACCCGGCGGATCCCGTGCGCTACGACTTCGCGCTCTGCCACTACGGCATGAGCGGGGCGTGCCCGGCGCGGCCGGTGCAGGCCAACTGTCGGGCCTGCCCGCTCCGCCCCGAGTGCTCGGTCGGTCGTCGGCTTCAGCGCTGAGGTCTGGCGATGAGCGCCGCGGCGGCCTGCGGCGCGGCCTGACATTCCAGCAGCGCACGCAGCACCAGCGGCGCGACGATGGTGGCGTCGGACTCGATGACGAACATGGGCGTGGTCTCGGTGAGCTTGTCCCAGGTGATCTTCTCGTTGGGCGTGGCGCCGGAGTACGAGCCGTAGGAGGTGGTGGAGTCGCTCACCTGGCAGAAGTACGCCCACGGCTTCGCCGGCTTCTGGAGGTCGTACTTGAGCGACGGCACCACGCAGATGGGGAAGTCGCCGGCGATGCCGCCGCCGATCTGGAAGAAGCCCAGCCCGGCGCCCTCGGAGAGCCGCTCGTACACGTCGTAGAAGTCGGCCATGTACTCGATGCCCGACTTGACGATGCCCGGGTCGCACTCTCCGCTCTTCACGTAGGAAGCGAAGATGTTCCCGAAGGTGGAGTCCTCGTGCCCCGGCACCACCAGCGGGAGCCTTCGGCGGGCCGCCTCCAGCAACCAGCAGGCCTCCGCGTCGCCCTCGTAGACCGAGGGGTCGAGCGCGAGGATGAGCTCGTAGAAGTACTCGTGCCAGAAGCGTCGCTCGCCCCTCGCGCTGGCGTTCTTCCACATGGGGACGATCACCTTCTCCACCACCCGGAAGGCCTCGTCCTCCGGAATGGTGGTGTCGGTGACGCGGCGCATGCGCTGCTCGAGGATCTGCGTGTCGTCGCCCTTGCTGAGGTAGCGGTAGTCGGGGAAGTCGCGGTAGGCGCGGTGGGCCACCAGGCGGAAGAGCGACTCCTCGAGGTTGGCGCCCGTCACCGAGAGGCCGTGGATGAGCCCGGCGCGGATGGCCGGCGCGAGGGTGATGCCCAGCTGGGCCGAGGACATGGCGCCGGCGAGGGTCCAGAACATGCGACCGCCGCTCGAGACGTGCTGCCAGTACGAGAGCAGCGCGTCGCGCGTCACCCGGGCGTTGAAGTTCTTGTAGTTCGAGAGGACGAAGTCGAGGACGGGGAGCTGCGGCGCTGACATGGAGAGACTCCTTGCGGACCGATGGACAGGGCCCGGGCAGCATCGGTCGCGCACGCCACCCGAGGGCGCCCTACGGCCCGACGTCAGGTCGGGCCGCCATCGGAGCGTCTGCGTGGCGCCGCGCAGCTACCATGGAGTCGTCGCCCGTCGCCAGCGGAAGTCAGATGCGGCCGACGACGCGGAGCGCGAAGCGCACGAAGCGGCCATCGAGCGGCTCGTTGAGCATCAGGCGTTGCCACACCAGGCCCGAGAGCACGTTCACCACCAGCTCCCGGTCGGCGGCGCGGCGGTCGGTGAGGCACGCGCGCAGCTCGTCGCCGCGCGGGCGCACCAGCTGCGCGAGGAGCCGGGCGTGCAGCGCCGGGTCGAACTGCGCCTCGGCCATCAGCGCGCGCAGCACCGGCGCGGCGTGGGTGGCCGCGCGACAGAACTCCACCAGCGTCGAAGACAGCGAGGGCCTCCGCCGGGCGGTGCGCGGCGCCTGCTCCACCCACGACGAGAAGGCGTCGAGCACCAGCGCCCCCTTGCCGGGCCACCACCGGTAGATGGTCTGCTTGCCCGCCCCCGCGCGCGCGGCGATCTCCGTGGTGGTGACCGCCGCGTAGCCCTTCTCCAGCACCAGCGCCTGCGTGGCGGTGAGGATGTTGCGGCGCACGCCCTCGTCTCTCGGCCGGCCAGAAGTCATGACTGGATTCTACGAGACAATGAGTCTCGGTATGCCGGCTATTTCGAGCCTCATTGTCTCGTATTTGCGAAGCGGGCTGCGCATCGGCGCGTAGGAGACGCGCGTTGAGGCCAGCGAGGCGCGGGTGGTAGCGGGCGACGGCATGAGCGACGAGAGCCTGTTGAGCCGTCTGGGGTCGGTGGTGGGGCGCGAGGTGCGCCAGCGCCTGGGTGGAGCGCCCGCGCATATCGACGCCGGTGACACGCGCTTCGTGCCGCCGGTGTCGCCGCCGCCCGCCGAGGCGGAATCGCTCGAGGGTTGGGGCTTCGCCGACACGCGCTTCGTGGTGCAACCCGACGGCAGCACGGTGCTCACCGGCGAGCGCTACAACATCAGCAACGTCGCGCTCCCGGAGCTGATGCCGTGGTTCGCCAACAAGCTGGCGGCGCCGCTGGGCTACGACAATCGCAACGAGCCGCACTACCCGCCGGAGATTCCCGCGGCGAAGACCAACGCGGCCCTGCTGGCGGCGCTGCGTGGGTTCCTGAAGGACGACCAGCTCACCGACGCGCCGAAGGAGCGCCTGCGCCGTGGGCACGGGCACACCGGGGCGGAGATCTGGGCCATCCGCTACGGGCATCTGGAGCGGGTGCCGGACCTGGTGGTCTTCCCGCGGAGCCACGAGGAGGTGGTGAAGCTGGTGGAGGCCGCCCGGGCGCACGGGGCGGGGGTCATCCCCTTCGGCGGCGGGACCAACGTCACCGAGGCGCTGCGCATCCCGGTCGGCGAGCAGCGCTTCATCATCGCCGTCGACATGCGGCAGATGAACCGCATCGTGTGGATAGACCCCACCAACCGCATGGCCTGCGTCGAGGCCGGCGCGACCGGTCGCCACCTGATGGCGGAGCTGGCGAAGTACCGGCTCACCATGGGCCACGAGCCCGACAGCCTGGAGTTCTCCACGCTGGGCGGGTGGATCGCCACCAACGCCAGCGGGATGAAGAAGAACCGCTACGGCAACATCGAGGAGCTGGTGCTGGACATGCAGGTGGTCACCACCCAGGGCGTGGTGGAGCGGCCGCAGCAGGCGCCTCGCGAGAGCGTCGGGGTCAACCCCCGGCAGTACATGTTCGGCAGCGAGGGCAACTTCGGCATCATCACCACCGCGGTGGTGAAGCTCTTCCCGCTGCCGGAGGTGCAGCGCTACGGCTCGGTCCTGTTCCCGGATCTCTCCACCGGCCTCACGTTCCTCTACGAGCTGCAGCGCTCGGGCGCGGTGCCGGCCAGCGTGCGGGTGATGGACAACACCCAGTTCCACTTCGGCCAGGCGCTGAAGCCCGCGAAGCACGGGATGGGCGCGAAGCTCAAGAGCGAGATCGAGAAGACCGTGGTGACGAAGCTCAAGGGCTTCGACCCCTTCAAGCTCGCGGTGGCCACCATCGTCTTCGAGGGCTCCGCGGAGGAGGTCGCGTTCCAGGAGAAGACGCTCTACCGAATCGCCGCGTCGCTGGGCGGGATGAAGGCCGGCGGCGCCAACGGCGAGCGCGGCTACCAGCTCACCTTCGGCATCGCGTACATCCGCGATCTCACGTTTACCCACTGGGCCATCGCCGAGAGCTTCGAGACCAGCGTGCCGTGGAGCCGCGCCATGGAGCTCTACGAGCGCGTTCAGCGCCGCGTGGAGCAGGCGCACGCCGCGCTCGGGTTGCCGGGGAAGCCGTTCTTCACCGGCCGCCTCACGCAGGTCTACCAGACGGGCGTGGTCATCTATTTCTACCTGGGCTTCTACGCCAAGGGCGTGGCGGACCCGGTGGCGGCCTACGCCGCGCTGGAGCACGCGGCGCGGGAGGAGATCCTCGCCGCTGGCGGCTCGCTCTCGCATCACCACGGGGTGGGGAAGATCCGCCGCGACTTCCTGCCCGAGGTGTACTCAGAGGGCGCGCTTCGGTTGAACCGGCAGGTGAAGGCGGCCATCGACCCCGACAACGTCTTCGCCGCGTCGAACAGCGGGGTCAACGGGCCGGTGGCGTTGAGCCAGCACGAGGTGGCGCGCTGATGGCCCGCCACGTCTTCCTCACCGGCGTGACCGGCTTCGTGGGCAAGGTGGTGCTGGAGACGTTGCTGCGCCGGGGCGTGGAGCGCGTCTCGGTGCTGGTGCGTCCGTCGCGCGACCGCCAGGGTCGTCTGCAGACGGCCGAAGCGCGCTTCGCGCAGACCGCCCGCGCCGCCTGCTTCGCGCAGCTGCCGGCCGGCTGGTCGGAGCGCGTGGAGGTGGTCAGCGGAGAGCTGCAGCGACCCGACTGCGGGTTGGAGTCAGCCAGCGCCGAGCGCCTGCGCTCGACGGTGACCCACGTCATCCACTGCGCGGCGAGCGTGGAGTTCGACCTGCCGGTGGCCGAGGCGGCCTCCGCCAACATCGCCAGCGCGCTGGAGGTGCTGGAGTTCGCCCGCACCTGCCCGAGGCTCTCGGGCATGGTCGACGTGTCGACGGCCTACGTCAACGTCTGGCGCCCGGGCCCCATCGAGGAGCGGCTGGCGCACCTGCCGATGTCCGCCGAGTCGCTCTACCGCGGCTTCCGCGCCACCTTCGGCGAGGGCCGGGAGTGGCTGGCCCTCACCGGCCACCCC
>CALNBU010000890.1 GCA_937875615.1 uncultured Archangium sp. | reverse complement strand
CCGGGAGGTGACGCTGGGGGAGGAACTCGACGAGGCCCTGGAGATTGTCGCCGGCCTGAGGCCGGGGGAGCTGGTGGTGCGGCGCGGGCTCGACGTGTTGTCGGACGGCTCGAAGGTGCGCGTGGCGCCGGCGCCCGCCGAGAAGGGCAGCTGAGCCGTGTGGTTCACCCGCCTCGCGCTGCGCAACCCGGTGCTCATCTTGATGATGTCGCTGATGAGCGTCGTGCTGGGCGTGGTGTCGCTCCAGCGGCTGTCGGTCGACCTCTTCCCCGACATCGCGATCCCCACCGTGCGCGTGGCGGTCTTCTATACGGGCGCCGGACCCGAAGACATCGAGAAGGCCATCACCCAGCCCATCGAGCGCGCGGTGTCGGCGGCGCCGGGCGTCGACCGCGTGGAGTCCACCAGCAAGCAGGGCGCGTCGCTGGTGACGGTGTGGTTCCAGTACGGCACCGACATGAACGCCGCGCAGTTCGAGGTGCAGCAGCGCATCGGGCAGATTCTCAACGCCCTGCCGCCGGGCGTCGGCCAGCCGCTCATCCTCAAGTTCGACATCACCAACATCCCGGTGGTGCAGATAGCCGTCACCTCCGACACCCTCGACGAGAAGCAGCTGTACGACCTCGCCTACAACGTCATCGAGCCGCAGCTGGAGCGCGTGCCGGGCGTCGCCAGCGCCACGCCCGGCGGCGGGAAGCAACGCGAGCTGCAGGTGCTGGCCGACGTCGACGCGCTGCGCGCGCGCAACCTCTCGCTGCTCGACCTCATCGGCGCGGTGCGCAGCTCGAACCTGCTGATGCCGTCGGGCAGCCTGCGAACCGCGGAGCGCGACTACAACGTCTTCACCAACACCCAGGTCGAGACCCTCGACGAGCTGCGCGACGTGGTGGTGACCACCTCGCCCGGCGGCCAGCTGGTGCGCGTGCGCGACGTGGCGGAGGTGCTCGACGGCACCGCCGACCAGACCGAGGTGGTGCGCGTCAACGGGACGCGCGGCGTGTACCTGCGGGTGGTGAAGCAGCCCGACGCCAACACCATCGCCGTGGTCGATGGCGTGCAGGCCGCGCTGCCCACGTTGACGGGCGTGCCAGACGGGGTGCAGCTGCACGTGGGCTTCGACCAGAGCCGCTACATCCGCGCGGCGGTGGCCTCGCTGCAGCACGAGGCGGTGCAGGGCGGGCTGTTCGCGGTGGTCATCATCCTCATCTTCCTCGCCTCGTGGCGGGCGACCGGCATCGTGGCGGTGGCCATTCCGCTCTCGGTCATCTCCACCTTCACGCTGCTCTACTTCACCGGCCAGACGCTCAACATCTTCACCCTGGGTGGGCTGGCGCTGGGCGTGGGCCGGCTGGTCGATGACTCCATCGTCGAGCTCGAGAACATCCACCGGCACCTCTCGCTGGGGCAGCCGAGGCGCGCCGCGGTGCTGGCGGCCGCGCAGGAGGTGGCGATGCCCATTCTGGTGTCCACCGTCACCACCATCGTCGTCTTCTTCCCGGTGCTGTTCCTCCAGGGCGTGGCCCGCAACCTCTTCGTGCCGTTGGCGCTCACCATCTCCTTCTCGTTGGTGATGAGCTTCTTCGTCTCTCGCACGGTGACGCCGCTGCTGTGCCTGCTGTGGCTGAAGGGCGGGCATCCCCCGCCCGGTTCGCTCGCCGGCCGCATCACCGCGCGCCTCGACGCGCTCGACCACGGCTACGCGCGGGCGCTGGAGTGGGTGCTGCGGCACCGCGCGCTGACGGTGGCGGGCGTGCTGCTCTTCTTCCTCGCCGCGACCTCGCTCTTCACCCGCATCGGGACGGAGTTCTTCCCCGAGACCGACGAGGCGCAGGTGTCGGTGCGCTTCCGCACGCCCATCGGCACCCGCACCACCGAGACCGAGAAGACCGCGGTGGTGGTGGAGGGCGCGGTGCGCTCGGCGCTGGGCCTGCGCGGGGAGGGCGGCGGTGACGCCACCACCTTGATCTCCAGCGTCGGGCTCCCCGCGGGGCGCGGCGGTCTCTTCGGCGGCAACTCCGGGCCTCACGCCGGCAACGTCAACGTCAACCTGGTGCCGCGCACGCAGCGCGCGGGGTCCGACGTGGAGGCCAGCGAGAAGGTGCGCGCCGCGCTGGGCGACGCGCTGCCGGGCACGCAGGTCTTCTTCTCCACCGGCGGCATCGTCAAGCGGATGATGAACATGGGCTCGGAGGCCCCAGTGGACGTGGAAATTCTCGGCCACGACGTGGAGGCGGGGCAGGCCTACGCGCGGGTGCTTCAGCAGCGGCTGCGCGCGCTGAAGGGAGAAGGCGGGCGCCCGCTGCTCACCGACCTCCAGCTCTCGCGCGAAGACAACTACCCGCAGCTCGACGTCACCGTCGACCGCGAGAAGGCCGGCGTGCTGGGCATCTCGCAGCAGACCGTGGCCCAGACGGTGCTCGCCACGTTGACCGGGAACAACCAGTTCGCGCCCATTCCCTGGACCGACCCCAGGACCGGCAACGAGTACAGCATCAACGTGCGGGCCCAGGACCGCTTCCGCGGAGACGTGAGCGCGCTGAGGCAGGCCCAGCTGCGCACGCCGCAGGGACGGGTGGTGTCGCTCGACACCGTGGCCGACGTGAGCCGCGGCAGCGGCCCGGTGGCGATGACGCGCAAGTACCTGCAGCGTGCGGTCGACGTGACCGCCAACGTGGGCCCCGGTCAGGACCTCGGCGCGGCCGCGGCCGGCGTGCAGGCGGTGTTGGACGAGGTGCTGCCGCCCGACGGCTTCACCGTGCGCCTCGGCGGGCAGGTGGCGGCGCAGCGCGAGGCGTTTCGTGACCTCGGCTTCGCGGTGCTGCTGGCCATCGCGCTCGTCTACATGGTGCTGGCCTCGCAGTTCAAATCGCTGGTCGACCCGCTGGTCATCATGTTCTCGGTGCCGCTGGGCGTGGCGGGGGTGGCGCTGATGTTGTGGGCCACCGGCACCTCGCTCTCGGTGAACAGCTTCATGGGCATCATCATGATGATTGGCATCGTGGTGTCGAACGGCGTGCTGTTGGTGGACTTCGCCAACACGCTCCGGCGCCGGGGGCGGTCGCTGCACGACGCGACGGTGGAGGCCGGGCGCACCCGGCTGCGGCCCATCTTGATGACCACCATCGCCACCCTGGTGGGGCTGGTGCCGATG
>CALNBU010000889.1 GCA_937875615.1 uncultured Archangium sp. | reverse complement strand
TGCCCCGGCACCTCCGTCACCCGCGCCGCCTCGTCGCAGCGCGCGCCCTGCTGCGCCAGCGCCGCGGCCAGCGCCACGCTGACCGGGTGACTGGAGCGGCTGGCGAGGTTCCACGCCACGTCGCGCACCTCGTCACTCAGCGGCTGGCGGTCGACCCACTCCAGCCGGCCCAACGTCAGGGTGCCCGTCTTGTCGAACACCACGTGGCGCACCGCCAGCGCGCGGTCGAGGAGGTCGGGCAGCCGCGCGTAGAAGCCCCGGCGCCGCAGCCGCGTCAACGTCAGCTCGTTGGCCAGGGGCAGCGCCAGGCCGATGGCGCAGGGACAGGTGATGACCAGCAGCGACACCATCACCTGCAGCGCCGCCTCCGCGCCCCGCGGGAGCCACAGCAGCAGCCCCAGCAGCGACACCGCCAGCACCGTCAGCACCCAGCGGGTGGCCAGCGTCTCCCACCACTTGAGGTGCGCGCCGCCCTGCTTGGTGGCCGGCTGCCGCAGCAGCTCCACCAGCCGGGACGCGGCGAAGTCCTCCTGCGCCTCCACCAGGAAGCCGGCGGCGCCGGCGTTGAAGCTGCCGGCCAGCAGCGTGCCGCCCACCGCGTGGCGCTGGGCGTCGGGCTCGCCGGTCATCCAGTCGGTGCGCACCAGCGCCACCTCGTCGAGCAACGTGGCGGCCACCGGCAGCAGCTCGCCCGCAGCCACCCACAGCCGGTCGCCGGCCTTCACCGAGCTCGCCGGCACCAGCGACAGCGAGCCGCCGGCCAGGCGCCGGGCCAACAACCCCTCGGCGCCGCCGTCGTCCAGCAGGTAGCGGCGGTTGCGGTCCAGCGCCCGCTCCTGGAGGAAGCGGCCCAGCAGCATCAACGTGATGAAGGTGCAGAGCGTGTCGAAGTAGGCCACGTCGCCGCGGCCGCCCGTCGAGGCGAACTGCACCAGCGAGGCCGCGTACACCGCCAGGATGCCCAGGGCGATGGGCAGGTCGAGGTGCAGCACGCGGTGGCGCAGGCCCACCAGCGCCGCCCGGAAGAAGGGCCAGCCGCCCACGCCCACCGTCACCGTCGCCAGGGCCAGCGACAGCCACGAGAACAACGCGAAGGCCTCGTCGCCCGGCTGCAGCCCCGAATAGAAGCTGAAGGCGAACAACATCACGTTCACCGTCAGCGCCACGCTGACACCCAGGCGCACCGGAAACTCGCGGCTCCGGCGCGAGGCCTCCTTGCGCGGCGGACCGAAGCGGTAGCCGCAGCGCTCCACCTCCTTCACCCACGCGTGCACGTCGAAGTCCGCCCCGCCGGCGCCCTCGCGCCAGCTCAGCTGCGCGGTGCCCAGCGCCGGGTTGACGATGATGTCGCCCGACGCGCGCCGCCGGAAGGTCTCGCCCATCAACCACACGCAGGCCGCGCAGTGGATGCCCTGCACGTCGAGCCGCAGGGAGCGCACCTCGCCGGACCTCGGCGCGCGCTCCAGCAGCGCGTCCAGCCAGGCCAGGCTGCGCACCTCGGTGGCCTCCGGCACCGGCGTCACCTGCTGGCCGGCCAGCGCGTAGAAGCGGCTCAACCCCTCGGCGTGCAGCAGCTCGTAGACGGTGGCGCAGCCCCGACAGCAGAAGCGCGCATCTTCTGCGCCCGGAGGCACTGGCGTGGCGCAGTGAAGACAGCGGTTCGACATGGCGACGAGGGGCGCATTGCGAACGGCATGCCTGTTGAATCAACCCGACGTCGTGGACGCCACCCTCACCTCCATGACCGCCGCGGCGGCCCTCTTCGCCGGCGTCACCGGCAGCGGCCACTGCGCGGTGATGTGCGGCCCCCTCGCCGCCAGCCGCCAACAGGGCGCGGCCTGGTGGCACCTCGGCCGG
>CALNBU010000888.1 GCA_937875615.1 uncultured Archangium sp. | reverse complement strand
AGGTCCTGAACGGCGCCTCCGAGAACGTGGCGAAGCTGGTGGGCGCGATTCTCGAGAAGGCGCCTCACGCGCTGGCCGACGTCGACAGTCGCGGAGAGACCCTGCTGGCGAACCTGGCGCGCCTCGCCAGCGAGCCGCTGCACGCCAACGCCGCGTCCGACACCACCCGCGGCGAGGTGCTCGAGGCCGTGCTGCGCGACATCGCCAACCCCGAGCGCATCGACCAGGGCGACGCGCCCACCTGCACCGTGGCCTCCGTCCAGTACGAGCTGGTGGCCGACGAGCCCGCTGAGTACGCGCGCATCCTCGCCGACCTCACCGGCCCCCAGGGCAAGGCCAAACTGCGCAACGGCGGCGTGCTCGAGCTCGAGGCGGGCGAGACCAGCGCGCGCGACGGCCGCTCGGTCTCGCAGACCATCTTCCAGAACGCGGCCATGGAGTACGGCAACGGGAAAGACGCCACCTTCGACCCCGTCACCCGGCGCTCGACCAACCACGTCACCGGCCGAGAGCAACAGGGGTTGATCCCCGCGCAGCAGACGCAGGTGCTGCGGCAGGTGTTCGGCGTCAACTACGAGTCGAAGCGCTTCGCCGACGAGCGCGAAGGCGCGAAGGCGCTCGAGAAGGTGCGCGGCTACACCGCGGCCGGCTCGCAGAACCGCCCCATCATCCTCCACATCGACCAGGGCGACTTCAACCACGCGGTGACGCTCGACAAGGTGCGCGACGGCCAGGTCTTCTACCGCGACCCCTACGGCGTCCTGCGCTCCATGCCCGAAGAGCAGTTCGCCACCTACGTGGTGGCGATGAACGCGCCGCGCGACCTCAACGTGCTCTGAAGGCGTGCGGCGCCTCGGCCTCGCGCTCCTCGCCCTGACGCTCTCGCTCGGCTGCCGCTCGAAGTCGGCGGCCGACGCGGCGGTGTCGACCGAGTGGCTCGAAGGCAGGCTCCCCGCGGAGTCGGGCGCACCGACCGACGGCGGCGTGCTGCGGGTGCGGCTGATGAGCGAGCCCGCCTGCCTCAACACCCTCGACGACGCCTGCCGTGACGGCGCCGGGCTGCGCATGACGCGCGGGCTGGTGCTGGAGTCGCTGCTCGAGCTCGGCCCCGACGGTGCGCTGCGCCCGGGCCTCGCGGGCGCCTGGCAGGAGCGAGAGGAGGGGCGCGTCACCTCGCTCTCGCTGCGCCCGGGCGCCACCTTCTCCGACGGCACGGCGGTGAGCGCGCGCGACGTGGTGGCCACCTTCGACGCGTTGATGGACACCGCCCGGCCCACCGGCGCGCTCCGCGGCGAGGTGGCGGAGCTCCGCGCCTGGCGGGCGACCGACGCCGGCACCGTGGAGCTGACCTGGCAGCGGCCCTCTCCCTTCGCCTTCCGGGCCCTGACGCGCGTGCCCATCTTCTCGGCCGCGCAGCTCGCGGGCGACTGGAGCGCGCTGGCGCAGCGTCCGCTGGGCTCGGGCCCCTTCGTGGTGGACGCCTGGGAGCGCGGGCAACAGCTGACGCTGCGCCGCCGGGAGCCCGGCCGGGCGCACCTGGAGCGCGTCGTCTTCCGCTTCGTGAAGGACCACACCGCCGCCGCGGCGATGTTCGAGCGCGGCGAGTTCGAGCTGATGACCGCCATCACGCCGCAGCTGTGGCGGGCCATGGAGTCCCAGCCGTGGGCGCGTCGGCAGTGGAACCGCATCAAGAGCCTCGACAACAGCTACTCGTACATCGCCTGGAATCAGGCGCACCCGCACCTGCGCGACGTGCGGGTCCGCCGCGCGCTGGCGCACCTCTACGACGCGGAGCTCATCACCAGGGTGGCCGACCTCGACCTGGAGCTGCCCACGGTGTGCCCGTACCTGCAGGGCTCCCCCTCGTGCGACCCCACGGTGGAGCGCCTCGCCTTCTCACAGGCCGCGGCCCGCGCGCTGTTGACCGACGCCGGCTTCGCCGACGACGACGGCGACGGGGTGCTGGAGCGCGACGGGGTGCCGCTGCGCTTCACCTTCCTGCTGCCCGGCAGCTCCGCGCGCCTGGCAAAGGTGGTGCCCCTGCTGCAGGAGCAGCTGACCGCGGCGGGCATCGACCTCGTGGTGGAGAAGGTCGAGACCTCCACGCTCTCGGCGCGCGTCGCCCGGCGCGACTTCGACGCCGTCAGCCGGCTGTGGACCGAGTTCGACACCGAGCAGGACCTCTTCCCCATGTTCCACGCATCGCAGGTGGACGGCGGCGCCAACTGGGTGGGCTACGCCAACGTGGAGGTAGACCGGTTGATAGAGGAGGTGCGCGCCGAGCCCTCCGCCGAGCGGCGCCACGCGCTCCAGCGCCGGCTCCACGCCGCGCTCTACGCCGACCAGCCGTACCTCTTCATGACCTCGCGCCAGTCGCTCGACGCGGCGAAGAAGACCGTGCACGGACTCGCGCCATCGGTGTCGTGGTACGACCTGCGTGTCGTGTGGGTGGAGCACTGACGTTTTCAAAGCGTCGACGCTTCTGCTTTCATACGAAACACGTTCTCGCCCCGCGCTGCATCCGCGGTCCGAACCCGCGACGGGGGGAATCACCGCGAACTCTTCGCGCCGGGCAAGGACATCAATGAGCACGAGCTGGTCTGAAAAAATCGCCGCACTCCAGGACAAACGCGAGTACCAGACGCTGAACTGGGAAGGCAGCTTCGACGAGTACCTCGACCTCGTCCGCGGCAACCCCCGCGTCACGCGCACGGCGTACCAGCGCGTGTACGACATGATCCTGAGCCACGGGAAGACCGAGTACATCGACAACAAGAAGCGGCTGGTGCGCTACCACTTCTTCTCTGACGAGAAGAACGGCGGCCGCGACGCGGTGTTCGGCCTCGACGTGCCGCTGATGAAGCTGGTCAACGTCTTCAAGGCCGCCGCGCACGGCTACGGCGCCGAGAAGCGCGTCATCCTCCTGCACGGCCCGGTGGGCAGCTCCAAGTCGACCATCGCGCGCGTGCTCAAGCGCGGCATCGAGAACTACTCCCGCACCGACGACGGCGCGGTCTACACCTACTCGTGGAACTTCCCCGAGAAGCTCACCCTGGCCGACGGCTCGGTGCTCTCCGGGCAGATCAAGTCGCCGCTCAACGACGAGCCGCTCAAGCTGATTCCGCGCGACGCCCGCGAGCAGCTCTTCGCCGAGCTCGCGCCGCCGGCGGCTGGCTTCAGCATCCCCGACGTGGGCGAGCTGAACCCGCACTGCCGGCTCATCTTCAAGCTGCTGCTGCAGCACTACCACGGAGACCTCACCAGGCTGCTCGGGCACGTGCGCGTGCACCGCCTGGTCTTCAGCGAGAAGGACCGCGTGGGCATCGGCACCTTCCAGCCGAAGGACGAGAAGAACCAGGACTCCACCGAGCTCACCGGCGACATCAACTACCGGCGCATCGCCGAGTACGGCTCAGACTCCGACCCGCGCGCCTTCAACTTCGACGGCGAGTTCTGCGTGGCCAACCGCGGCGTCATCGAGTTCGTCGAGATGCTGAAGCTCGACGTGGCGTTCCTCTACGACCTGCTCGGCGCCACGCAGGAGCACAAGATCAAGCCCAAGAAGTTCCCTCAGACGGACATCGACGAGGTCATCATCGGGCACACCAACGAGCCCGAGTTCAAGAAGCTCGAGAGCAACGAGTTCATGGAGGCGCTGCGCGACCGCACCATCAAGATCGACATCCCGTACATCACCAAGCTCTCCGAGGAGATCAAGATCTACGAGAAGGAGTTCAACGAGAAGCGCATCCGCGGCAAGCGCATCGCGCCTCACACCCTGGAGATGGCGGCGATGTGGGCGGTGCTCACCCGCCTGGAGGATCCGAGGAAGCACAACCTCTCGTTGATCCAGAAGTTGAAGCTCTACAACGGCAAGCGGCTCCCCAACTTCACCGAAGACAACATCAAGGAGCTGCGGAAGGAGTCGCTGCGCGAGGGCCTCGACGGCATCTCGCCGCGCTACATCCAGGACAAGATCTCCAACGCGCTGGTGTCCGACAAGTCGGAGAGCAGCATCAACCCCTTCATGGTGCTCAACGAGCTGGAGACGGGCCTCAAGCAGCACTCGCTCATCGCCAGCGAGGAGCTGCGCAAGAAGTACCGCGAGCAGCTCAACGTGGTGAAGCAGGAGTACGAGGACATCGTGAAGAACGA
Source organism: uncultured Archangium sp. (assembly GCA_937875615.1). GTDB lineage: Bacteria > Myxococcota > Myxococcia > Myxococcales > Myxococcaceae > Archangium_A. Next base: position 3,313 of record CALNBU010000888.1, on the reverse strand, counting down.
GGTGCAGCGCGCCATCTCGTCCGACGAGGAGTCGATCGTGAAGCTCTTCGGCAACTACATCGACAACGTGAAGGCCTACACCCAGAAGGAGAAGATCAAGAACAAGTACACCGGCCTCTACGACGAGCCCGACGAGCGCCTGATGCGGGCCATCGAAGAGAAGATCGACATCTCCGATTCGATGAAGGACGACTTCCGCCTCAGCATCATCCTGAGCCTGGTGGGCACGCTGGGCTCGAAGGCCGGCGGGCGCGAGGCCTTCAGCTGGAGGTCAGACGAGCGGCTCCGCAAGGGCCTGGAGCTCAAGCTGTTCGAAGACCAGAAGGACAGCATCAAGCTCAAGACCCTGGTCAGCTCGGTGGTCGACAACGAGACGCAGGAGAAGATCGACGTGGTCAAGGGACGGCTGATCAAGGACTTCGGCTACGACGACGAGTCGGCGACCGACGTGCTGAACTTCGTCGCCTCCATCTTCGCGCGCGGCGACGCCAAGGAGTGACCCGTGGCGCTTCGAATTGATCAAGACCACGGGCGCTTCAAACAAATCGTCCGCGGGAAGATCAAACAGAACCTCAAGCAGTACGTGCAGCAGGGCGAGATGCTCGGCAAGAAGGGGAAGGACTTCATCTCCATCCCCGTGCCCTTCATCGACGTGCCGCACTTCAAGCACGGCTCGCGGCAGGGCGGCGTCAGCCAGGGCGACGGCAAGCCCGGCGACGCGCTCGGGCAGGGACAGCCGCAGCCGGGCGACGGCTCCGGCAAGGCAGGCGACAACGAGGGCCAGCACGTGCTGGAGGTCGACGTCTCGCTCGACGAGCTGGCGTCGATCCTGGGCGAGGAGCTGCAGCTCCCGAACATCGAGCGCCGCGGCAGCGAGAAGATCGTCACCACGCGGGTCAAGTACACCGGCATCAACAACATCGGCCCGCAGTCGCTGCGGCACTTCAAGCGCACCTTCAAAGAGGCGCTCAAGCGGCAGATCGCCAGCGGCACCTACAACCCCGCGCGCCCGGTCATCATCCCCATCAAGCAGGACGTGCGCTTCCGAACCTTCAAGCTCGAGAACCTGCCGGAGACCAACGCCGTCATCATCTACATGATGGACGTCTCGGGCTCGATGGGCGACGAGCAGAAGGAGATCGTGCGCATCGAGAGCTTCTGGCTCGATACGTGGCTCAAGTCTCAATACAAGGGCCTCGAGACGCGCTTCATCATCCACGACGCCGTGGCCCGAGAGGTCGACCGAGAGACCTTCTTCCACACCCGGGAGTCGGGCGGCACGATGATCTCCAGCGCGTACAAGCTGTGCCGCGACATCATCAAGAGCGACTACCCGGCGAGCGCCTGGAACATCTACCCGTTCCACTTCTCCGACGGCGACAACTGGAGCGCCGACGACACGCGCCAGTGCATCGACCTGCTCAAGAGCGACGTGTTGAGTGACGTGAACCAGTTCGCGTACGGGCAGGTCGAGTCGCCGTACGGCTCGGGCCAGTTCATCAAGGACCTGCGCGAGCACTTCAGCGAGCACGACAAGGTGGCGCTCAGCGAGATCGCCGACAAAGACGGCATCTACGGTTCCATCAAGGACTTCCTGGGAAGGGGCCGCTGATGCCCAAGTCACTGACGCCCAGCCTGCAGGCGCTCAAGGACGAGATCGAGGGCTACGCGCGCGAGTTCGGCCTCGACTTCTTCGACCAGGTCTTCGAGGTCCTCTCCACCGAAGAGCTGAACATGGTCGCCGCCTACGGCGGCTTCCCCACCCGCTACCCGCACTGGCGCTGGGGCATGCAGTACGAGCAGCTCAGCAAGTCCTCGGAGTACGGGCTCTCCAAGATCTACGAGCTGGTCATCAACAACGACCCCTCGTACGCCTACCTGCTGGAGGCCAACGCCGAGGTCGACCAGAAGCTGGTGATGGCCCACGTCTACGGCCACAACGACTTCTTCAAGAACAACTTCTCGTTCAAGTACACCAACCGGAAGATGATCGACCAGATGGCGAACCACGCGACGCGGGTGCGCCGGTGGATCGACAAGCTGGGCGTCGAGAAGGTCGAGGACTTCATCGACGTCGCGCTCTCGCTCGAGAACCTCATCGACCAGCACGCGCCGCACCTCAAGCGCGACCCGGACCCGCAGGTGGCGAAGGCGCAGCAGAACGAGCGCGCCGAGGGCCTCCGCGTCGAGCGCGACTACATGCGGCCGTTCATGAACCCCCGCGAGTTCGTCGACGCCCAGAACAAGAAGCTCGAAGAAGAGAAGAAACAGCAGAAGCGCTTCCCCGAGCGGCCGCAGCGCGACGTGCTGGCCTTCCTCCTCAAGCACGCGCCGCTGGAAGACTGGGAGCACGACGTGCTCTCCATCATCCGCGACGAGGCGTATTACTTCGCGCCGCAGGGGCAGACCAAGATCATGAACGAGGGCTGGGCCAGCTACTGGCACTCCACCATCATGATGTCGCGCGCCCTGTGCGGCCACGAGCTGGTCGACTACGCCTCGCGCCACGCCAGCGTGATGGTCACCCAGCCAGGCAAGCTGAACCCCTACAAGCTGGGCATCGAGCTGTTCCACGACATCGAGAAGCGCTGGAACGAAGGCCGCTTCGGCAAGGAGTGGGACGACTGCGACGACCTGCTCGCGCGGCGAAGCTGGAACAAGAACCTGGGCGCTGGCCGCGAGAAGATCTTCGAGGTGCGCGCGGTGTACAACGACGTCACCTTCATCGACGCCTTCCTGACGCCGGAGTTCGCCATCGAGCAGAAGCTGTTCACCTTCGACTTCAACGACAAGAAGAACACCTGGGAGATCGCCACCCGGGAGTTCAAGAAGGTGAGGGCGAAGCTGCTCCAGTCGCTCACCAACTTCGGTCAGCCCGTCATCGACGTGGTCGACGCCAACCACGAGAACAAGGGCGAGCTGCTGCTGGCGCACAAGTACGACGGCGTCGACCTCGACCCCGGCTACGCGCGCGAGACGCTCAAGAACCTCCAGTCGGTGTGGCGGCGCCCGGTGGGCATCGTCACCCGGGTCGACGGCAAGAGCACCCTGCTCCGCCACGACGGCGAGCAGTTCACCGAGAAGAAGGTCGCCCTCTAGCGGAAGGCGACCTCCTCGCCCGACCGGGCGTCCGAAAATGTGAGCCGCGGCACTCCAGCCGCTACAGTGCGCTGCATGTCTGTCGCCGCCCTCGTGGCCCTCGCCATCACCGCCCACGCCACGCTGGAAGTGAAGAACCGCCGCATCGAGAAGAACCAGACCGCGGGCGACGCCCTGTTCGCGGCGGGCCTCGATGGCAACACCGTCGACGCCG
>CALNBU010000887.1 GCA_937875615.1 uncultured Archangium sp. | reverse complement strand
CCCACCACCCGGGGCCCCGCCGACACGGTCTTCACCTCGGGCGTCTTCTGCTCCGGCGGCAGCAGCGGAGAGCGACCCGACGACGAGGGCTCGGCGAGCGCGGCGCGCTGCTGGGTGGGCGTCAGCTCCACGCGCGGCATGGGCTCCGGAGGCGTCAGCAGCGCGCCGCCGCGCTGGTCGCCCACCGCCTCGCCGTCGTCCTCGGCGATGACGATGATGCGGTCCTCCTCGGCCAACGACAGCGACTCATCTTGCCTGGGGTTCATCACCGGGGCCGCGCCCCGCTTCACGTAGCCCAGCGCCACCTCGCTGCGCAGCCGCGCCACCTTCTGCACCGCCAGCCACGACGTGGCGTGGCCCAGCATCGCGAAGCAGGCCGCGCGCTTGAGGTAGATTTCGTTGCCGTCGGAGTCGAAGAGGTCGGAGAAGACGGCGTTGAGCTCCCGTCGCTCTGACACCTGGGCCAGCAGCATGGAGGTCATCTCCGAGCTGACCACGAAGTCCGCGCCGTAGTCGGTCTCGAGCAGGTCCTTGGTGCGGGGGTCGAGAATCTCGCTGATGATGCGCGGCTTGCGCTCGCCCAGCGCGCCGAAGAGGTCCCGCAGGAGCAGCACGGTGATGACGGTGCGCGCGTCGGCCTCGTCGGCGTCCACCTCGGTGTTGGCCACCACCATGGCCACCGAGAAGTCAGGCGAGACCACCGCCCGGAGCGCGTCGGGCGAGGTGGGGTCTCCTGGCACGAAGCGCAGCTTGAGGTTCCTGAAGCCCACCGACTTGAAGGCCGAGAAGAACTCGTCTCCGGCGCCGGGCATCAACCAGGCCTCGCTGCCGGGCAGCACGTAGTTGTCGAACTCGCGCAGCATGTCGCCCAGCTTCGGGCTCTGGCCGCAGATGAGCAGCCGCTCGGGGCGGCGGGCGCGCGGCGTGGCGCCCTTGAAGGCCGCCGGCACCTCCGGCGTCCGCGGCGGCACCAGAGAGAAGGTGTCGTCGTCTTCGGCGAGGACCAGCAGCTCGTCCTGCGCCTCCAGCACCAGCTCGTCGGGAGGATTCAACACGCAGCCGCGCTCGGTGCGCACGCCGCACACCACCGCGTCCTTCATCTGCCACTGCACGTCGCCGAAGGTCTGGCCCGCCAGCTCGGGGAAGCTCTTGAAGTACAGCTCGCTGCCCTCGTAGGTCAGCAGGTCGCGGTACACGGCGGCCAGGCCGTTCTGCCTCGCGGTCTGCACCATCATGCGCGAGAGCATCTCCGACATCGCCACCACCTCCACGCCGCCCGCCCCGAGCTGCTCCACCACCGCGCGGCGGCCGACGTCGGCCACCTCCACCACCGCGTGGTTGGTCTCCAGCGCGCCGGGGATGCGCCGGAGCGCCAGCAGCACCTTGATGACGCCGAGGTCCGAGGCGTTGTCGTCGTGCTCGCCCGGCTGGTCCTCGTTGAGGACGATGAGGCTGCGGGCCCGGCCGGCGCCCACCTTCTTGAGGTCGTGCACCGACGACGGGCTGCCCTGGCGCACCACCACTCGGGTGGGGCCCAGGTCGCCGAGGCGCTCCTTCACCGAGGTCTCCACCTCCTCCTTGTCGGCGTCCGAGAGAATCACCACCGCCGCCTGCCGTTGGTTGGCGTTGGCCTCCTTCAGCTCTCTCAAGATGGTGAAGACCTTCTCGCCGTAGCCGAGAATCAGGGTGTGGCCGGTGTCGATGACCGGCGAGCGGCCCTTGCGGAGGTCGTCGAGCTTGTCGCCGATGGTGGAGCTGACCAGGCCGATGAGCAAGGCCACGACGCCCACGCCGCACAGCGTGGTGAAGATGGCGGTGGCGCGCACCAGCGTGCCCTCGTCGCCGCCCATGGTGCCCGGGTCGGCCACGCGCCCGGTGGCCCACCACAGCGCGTCGCCGAAGTCGAAGGGCTGGCCCTCGGGCCACACCGCGTGCACCAGCACCGCGTTGAGCAACACGAGCAGGAGCGACACCACGAAGAGCCCGACGAAACGCGCCAGCGGGCTCCAGGAGAGGAAGCGGTCGACCTGGTAGCGGAGCGTGTCCCCGAACGACGGCACGTCGGACTTTTCAGACATGACGCGCGCACTCTTTCACCAACACCCCGGTTGGTGAAGCCCGCTTCGTGCGGGTCTCCCTCTCGGGAAACCGCCTCAGCGAATGACCAACCCTTCGTAGAGCGAGCCGGACATCAGACCCACCTTCGGGCTCCCATACGTCGTCACCGCGTAGGAGATCCCCGGGTCGAGCATCACCGACCAGTCGAAGCCCGCGGCGGTGTTGGCACACGTAAACTCATAGCGACTACGCGGCGGGTAGCCACCACTGAAGTCGAGACTGGCGATGACGTAGTCCGCGTTGGCTGGCTCGCGACAGAAGTCCTCGTCGCGATGCGGCGGCGCCCCATTCACCGTGAGGCGCCCTGAGACCTGCGCCGTCGACAGCCTGTTCAACACCACGCCCGAGATGTCCCGGTCGAGAACCAGCGGCGCGGAGAAGCGGACGTCTTCACCGATGTTGACGCCAGCGGCGACCGACTCCGCGCTGGGGAACGACCAGACCCGGTAGGTCCTCGACGGGAGCCGAAGGCTCCAGTCGAAGTCTCCGGAGGTCGTGTTGTCGCACCGAAAGCGGTACACCTGCAGCGCCCTCGTCTCCTGGTTGACCAGAGACATCGAGGCAATCACCTGTTTCGCGTTCTCGCTGCGCGCGCAATACGCAGCGTCACGGGTAGGCCGGACCCCGTCCACCAGCAGGGTTCCGCTGACGCGGTGGCCGACCTGATTCAGCGTGACATCGCTCCGCGGGCCCTCCACCACGAAGCCCGACTGGAACTCGTCGATGGCATCCATCAGGTTGACGCCGGCCTCGGCCGTCGCTTCGTCTCGCGCGAGGACGATGTCATAGCGCCCCGGGGGCAGCTCCATCGACCAGGCGAAGCCCGCTTCGGTGTTGGCGCAGGTGAACCCGTACGACAGCGGATTCGTCAGCATGGGCGCACCGAAGACGACGTAGCCGAGGCGCCGGTTCGCGTTCTCGGGCCGCTGACAGAAGGCGGCATCGCGAGAGAGCGCCACGCCCTCTGCCTGCACCGTGCCCGAAACCAGGTAGCGCTGCGTCGACTGGTTGAACACCACCGCGGGCTGGTCGCCGCGCACCTCCAGCGCCTCGTGCACCGAGTAGCGGTAGTTGACGAGGTTGACTTTCGCTCCGCTCGAGTATTCGCCCCGCAGGAGCGTGACCTGGTAGTCGCCGGCCGGGAGCTGCGCCGACCAGGTGAAGCCCGTCGTCATCGTGTTGAAACAGGTGAAGACGTAGGTGAAGCGTACGTTCCGCCGCGGCTCGACGAACTCAAGCTGCCCGATGGCATCGTAGAGGTTGTTGCTGTTGTTGCAGTAGCTGGTGCTGCGCATCGGCGCGCTCCCATCGATGGTGATGATGCCTGACAGCGTGGCCACGGCCTGGTCGACCACCACGTCGGCGACTGGCCCGTCGACGATGAGCTCGTCGTAGACGATGGCGGCGAACGGCTGCAGCCCTCCGCGCGCCTCGGCGCCGGTCACCTGCACACGGTAACGGCCCGCTGCGAGCGGCAGGCTCCACGAGAAACCGCCGTTGGTGTTGGCGCAGGTGAAGTGGTAGCGGAATAGGGCCTCGCTACCGCTGGGGTGCTGGAGCATGAAGACCACGTCGCCGAGGGAGGCGTCCGGGTTGGACGCACACCACGCCGCGTCCTGATTCGGCGCAGCGCCGTTCACCGTCACCCGCCCCGAAACGGTGACGAACGCCACGTCCAGCGCCAGCCCCGACACCTCACCGTCGACCACGAACTCCTCCAGCACCATCTGGGCCCCGTACCAGTGCTCTTCGCTCCTCACCTTCACCTGGTAGACCCCGGGAATCAGCGTGAGCGACCAGTCGAAGCCGTCGACCGTGTTCTCACAGGTGAAGCTGTGTGAGGACACGCCGAAGTAGACCCTCCCCAACTCCATGGTCGGGTTTGCCGCACACAGCGCCGCGTCCCGCTTCGGCGCCACGCCGTTGACGAGCAGGGTGCCCGACACCTTCGAGAGGCGCTGGTTCAGGACCAACCCCTGCCGCAGCGTGCCCACGCACACCCCGGCCTCACAGGAGAAGGTCTCTGGGCAATTCATCGGGCAGGCGACGCCACCGTCGACGTCGACCGCGGCGCCTGCGTCGTAATCGCCAGAGGCGCGGCCTCCGCCCGTCGCACCGCCCCCGTCGGCGGCACATTGGCCCAGACTGCACGCCTCCCCCGAGGGGCACACACAGTCCAACCCTCCAGGGCCGCCGCAGGCCACCAGCACCACAAACAATGCACCGACGATGTTTCGCATGCCTGACCAACACCTGCGGCACACCCCAGGTGCAAAGTCAGTTGGTGAAGCTGGCCTTCACCTCGGGCTTCGTCAGCAGGATGAGCGCGAAGATGCCCGCGGGCATGGAAATGACGCAGCAGCAGCCGTTGAAGCAGCAGGGGATGGTGGCCAGCACCGCGGCGGCCATCGCCAGATTGTAGGACTGCCCGCTGCGCAGCTTGAGGCCACCGAAGACGACGAAGGCGCTGACGCCCGCCATCACCAGGCCCCAGACCACCCCCATCATCGTCGAGCCTCTCTCCAGGACGGCGAGCAGCGGGCCCAGCTGCTCCCGCATCGCCGGGTCGACCTGCCGGAGGACGTCAGCCGGGTCACCGCCCACGAAGCCACCCAGCGCCGACGAGGCGATGCGGAAGAGCGCGTACAGAATCGAGAGGCCGCCGGTGATGGCCAGCAGCGTCCCGGCGAGGTTGAGGTGCGGGTGCGGGCCGGCCGGTGCGGCGGGCGTTCCAAAGGGCTGGGCGTCGGGGTTCATGAGCCCGCGCCCTTAGCTCACTTCCTGGGCCGGAACACCGCGGGCGCGCGCGCCGTCGCCTCGAGGTACGGCCCGCCGATGAGGTCGAGACAGTACGGAATCGCCGGGAACACCGCCGTCAGGCACTCGCGGATGGCCGCTGGTTTGCCCGGCAGGTTGACGATGAGGCTGGCGCCGCGGATGCCCGCCGTCTGCCGCGAGAGAATCGCGGTGGGCACGCTCTGGAGCGACACCGCGCGCATCGCCTCGCCGAAGCCGGGCAGCAGCTTCTGACACACCGCCTGGGTGGCCTCCGGCGTCACGTCGCGGGGCGCGGGGCCGGTGCCGCCGGTGGTGACGATGAGGCCGCAGCGCTCGTCGTCGGCCAGCGCGACCAGCGTGGCCTCGATGGTGGCGCGGTCGTCCGGAATGAGCCGGTAGACGGGCTCCCAGGGGCTGGCCAGCCACTCCGTCAGCACCTCGCGGATGGCGGCGCCGGAGCGGTCTTCGTACACGCCCGCAGCCGCGCGGTCGGACAGGGTGACGACGCCGATGCGCGCGGTCATCGCCGCACCTCCACGAAGTCCACGGCCTCGTCCGCGCCCGCCGCGCGGGAGAAGTGCAACACCCGGAAGGTGCCCGCGCTCCAGCGGCCCTCGGCCCACACCACGCACGCGCTCGGCGAAGGCGATGCCCAGCGCGCTGTCGTCGAGCGTCACCGGCAGCGCCCCCAGCTGCGCGGCGAGGCCCGGGCCCTCGCGGCGCACCGTCAACGGCACGCGCACCGTGGCTTCGCCGGCGGCCTCCAGCCACGCCGAGAGCGCCTCCACGGGCTCCAGCGCCGGGCCTCGCGTCATCTGCTGCACCTCGTACGGCACCTTGTTCTTCGTCACCGCGCGCTCCGGCGCGCTCGCGCACGCACCCAGCACTGCAAAAAACACAATGAACTTCACTGGTTGGCCCCTCTCAAAAGGCCCCTTTTACAGGGTGAAACATGGTAGACGTTTTCAAGTCTTTTCGCGCGTTTGAAAAAGCGCCCCGCCGCAAGGAGTACACCACCGCATGGACACCCAGACGCCGCCTCCCGAAGCGCCGAAGCCTGCTGAGTACAACGCGTCGAGCATCACCGTACTGGAGGGCCTCGAGGCGGTCCGCAAGCGGCCCGGTATGTACATCGGCGACACCTTCGTCCGCGGGCTGCACCACCTCGTCTACGAGGTGGTGGACAACTCCGTCGACGAGGCGCTGGCGGGCTTCGCCAGCAAGGTGAACGTCTTCATCCACGTCGACAACTCCATCAGCGTGGTGGACGACGGCCGCGGCATCCCCGTGGGACCGCACCCCAGCGTGCCGGGCATGGACACCCTCGACGTGGTGATGACCAAGCTGCACGCCGGCGGCAAGTTCGAGAACTCCGCCTACAAGGTGTCGGGCGGTCTGCACGGCGTGGGCGTCTCGTGCGTCAACGCGCTGTCCGACTGGATGCACGTCGAGGTGCAGCGCAACGGCCGGGTGTACCAGCAGCGCTACGCGCGCGGCGTGCCGCAGCAGCAGGTGACCGAGGTGGGCGTCACGCAGCAGCGTGGCACCAAGGTGTCGTTCCACCCCGACCCCACCATCTTCGAGGTGAAGGACTACGACTTCGACACGCTCTCGGCGCGCCTGCGCGAGCTGGCCTTCCTCAACGCGGGGCTGCACATCGCCATCTCCGACGAGCGCACCGGCAAGAGCCACGAGTTCCGCTTCGAGGGCGGCATCGCCAGCTTCGTCGAGTACATCAACCAGTCGAAGGCGCGGCTGCACGACAAGCCCATCGCCTTCAAGGGCGAGAAGGACCAGGTGCAGGTCGAAATCGCGCTGCAGTGGAACGAGGGCTACGACGAGAAAATCTTCACCTTCGCCAACAACATCAACACCCCCGAGGGCGGCACGCACCTCTCGGGGCTCAAGGCGGCGCTGACCAAGAGCATCAACAACTACGCCGAGCGCACCGGCCTCTGGAAGGACCTCAAGGAGCAGCCCACCGGCGACGACGCGCGCGAGGGTCTGGCCTGCGTCATCTCGGTGAAGCTGCCGCAGCCGCAGTTCGAAGGGCAGACCAAGCAGAAGCTGGGCAACTCCGAGGTGAAGGGCCTCGTCGAGAGCATCGTCAACGAGCGGCTGTCGACCTGGCTCGACGAGAACCCGCAGGCCGCGAAGAAGATCATCGGCAAAATCGGCGACGCCGCCCGCGCCCGCATCGCCGCGCGCAAGGCCCGCGAGACGGTGCGCCGCAAGGGCGTGCTCGACGGCCTCTCGCTGCCGGGCAAGCTGGCCGACTGCCGCAGCAAGGACCCCAGCGAGTCGGAGCTGTTCATCGTCGAGGGTGACTCCGCAGGCGGCTCGGCCAAGCAGGGCCGCGACCCGCACTTCCAGGCCATCCTCCCGCTGCGCGGAAAAATCCTGAACGTCGAGAAGGCGCGCATCGAGAAGATGCTCTCGAGCGACCTCATCGTCACGCTCATCACCGCGCTGGGCACCGGGGTGCGCGCCGGCGCCAACACCGACGACTACAAGCCCGACGACATCCGCTACCACCGCGTCATCCTCATGACCGACGCCGACGTCGACGGCTCGCACATCCGCACGCTGCTGCTGACCTTCTTCTTCCGGCAGATGCCGGAAATCATCGAGAAGGGCTTCGTGTACATCGCGCAGCCGCCGCTCTTCAAAATCACCCGCGGCAAGAAGGAGCTGTACGTCAAGGACGAGGACGCCCGCGACCAGTACCTCCTCTCCATCGCCGGCGAGCGCACGAAGCTGGCGCGCGCCGACGGCACCGTGGTCACCGGCGAGGACCTCAAGGGTCTGCTGGCGCAGATCATCCGCTACGAGAAGCGGCTGGAGAAGCTGGCACTGCGCCGCGACGCCCGGGTCATCGACGCGCTGGTGCAGGCCACCTCGCTGTCGCCGGAGCTGCTCAAGGACGACGAGAAGACGGCCGACGAGTTCGACACCATGCTCGAGTACCTCCAGACGCGACACCCGGTGCTCGTCGACTGGCTCGAGAAGAACGGCATGAAGCGCGACGCCGACCCGGAGCACTCGGCGAAGAAGTACCTCATCAACACCGAGGTCAACGGCAGCCCGCGCGAGACGGTCATCGACGTGCCCTTCCTCGCCTCTCCGGAGTTCCGGGAGCTCTCGACGCTCAAGGAGAGCTTCAAGGCCCTGGGCCCCGCGCCCTACACGCTGAACATCGGCGAGGCGACGGTGACGGCCCAGACGTACCAGGAGGTGCTCAAGTTCGCGCTCGACGACGCCAGCCACGGCGTGGCCATGCAGCGCTACAAGGGCCTGGGCGAGATGAACCCCGAGCAGCTCCAGGAGACCACCATGGACCCGCGGCGCCGCACCATGCTGCAGGTGAAGGTGTCCGACGCGGTGGAGGCCGAGCGCATGTTCTCGCTGCTGATGGGCGACGAGGTGGAGCCGCGCCGCGCCTTCATCGAAGAGAACGCGCTGAACGCGACGCTGGACCTCTGAGGGCGGCCCATGCCCATTCTGCACGCCCGCTACCTGCGCCCCGAGGCGCTGCAGCCGGCGGCCGGCGACGGGGTGCTGCGCGCCATCTTCGCGCAGGGAGAGCCCGGCGGAATGCTGGAGCTCCCGGACCTCGCGGCGGCCAC
>CALNBU010000886.1 GCA_937875615.1 uncultured Archangium sp. | reverse complement strand
CATCGAGATCATCATGCCGCGCGTGTGCGCGATGGAGCCGATGGAGCTGGTGTTCTGCGACATCCCCGAGACCGCCGTGGGCATCGTCACCGAGCGCCTCGGGCCCCGCAAGGGCCGCATGGTCGACATGGCCACCCTGGGCGGCGCGCGCACCCGCGTGCAGTTCCGCATCCCCGCGCGTGGGCTGGTCGGCTTCCGCAGCGAGTTCCTCACCATCACCAAGGGTGAGGGCATCATGAGCTCGCAGTTCGACGGCTGGGAGCCCTACATGGGCTACATCCCCCGCCGGGCGAACGGCGCGATCATCGCCGACCGCATGGGCGACGCCATCCCCTACGCGCTGTTCAGCATCCAGGAGCGCGGCAAGCTGTGGGTGCGCCCCGGCGACGCGCTCTACGAGGGCATGATCATCGGCGAGAACGCGCACCCGTCGGACCTCGACGTCAACGCCTCGCGCGAGAAGAAGCTGACCAACATCCGCGCCGCCGGCCGTGACGAGAACGTGATCCTCACGCCGCCCGCCGAGATGGGCCTCGAGAAGGCGCTGGAGTGGATCGCCGAGGATGAGCTGGTGGAGGTGACGCCGAAGTCCATCCGTCTCCGCAAGCGCACCCTGGCCTTCAATGATCGCTACCGCGCCGAGCGCGAGCGCAAGCGGGAGAAGGAAGAGTCGAGTCAGTGACCCGACCCGCAGTCCCCGGGAGCAGCTAGATTCCCGGGGGTGCGTGCGTGGCTCGAGAGAGTGAGTCCGCCGGGTGAGCGCATCGCGCTCCCCGACGAGTCCGGCCGGTTGATCTTCGGCCGCGGCCCCCACGCGACGCTCGTCTTCGACGGCGCGCAGATCGCCCAACAGCACCTGGAGCTGGCCTGGGACGCCGGCTTCTGGCGCCTGAGGGATCTCGGCTCGGCCCACGGCACGCAGCTCAACGGCGCGCCGCTGAGCGACCGCCGCGCGCTCTTCCAGGGAGACCTGGTGCGCTTCGGCGAGGTGGTGCTGCGCTTCTGCACCGATCTCGCCACCCGTGACGGAGAGACCGCCCGGGCGCTCCGCCGGGCGCCCGAGGACGAGATGCTCTGGCGCGTGCACGCCGACGCGCTGCAGGAGCGGGGAGATCCGCTCGGCGAGCGCATCGCGCAGGCCATGGCCGGGCAGCGCGTCGACCACCAGCCATGGCTGGGGCCGCTGTGGGAGCCCTTCGTCGCCGGTCAGCTGGAGATCGGCTGGCGCTTCGGCTTCATCCACCACGTCCACCTGCGCACGGTCGCCGGACGGACGACGCCGGGCTGGCAGACCGCGCTCCCCACGCTCTTCAACCTGCCGGTGGGCGGCTTCGTCCACACCCTGTCTCTCGACCTCCCCCGCCTCGAGGGGACCGGCGGCGTCAGCCCCCAGCAGCTGACCCTCGCGCAGCGGTTCATCGCCAACCTCCCCGGCCTGCCGGACACCCTCGAGCAGCTGAGCCTCGGCTACGAGCTGAACGAGGGAGGCGCCTCGGCCACGGGCGCCTCGGCGGAGCTCGCGGCGCGGCTCCCCCGCCTGCGCGACACCACCGTCTTCGAGCGCGCGCCCGCGCTGCGCCTGCGGGTGCTGCACCTCGAGAAGAGCGCGCGGCTCAGCGGCATCGAGGAGAGCCGGGTGCTCACCGGCGGCACGCGCATCCGCCGGGGCGAGCGCGGCACCCTGTTCATCGAGGCCGCCCCGGGCATTCCCCTGCTGGCCGAAGGCAACCCCTGCCACTTCAGCGTCGCCAACGGAGGCCTGGTGCTCTTCGCCGGGCGCATGCGCGGCGAGGTGCGCGTCAACCAGCGCGTCGACGCGTCGTACCCGCTGATGCCCGACGACGTGCTCGACGTCCACGGCGCCGCCCGCTTCCGGCTGGAGCTGGCCCGATGAAGGCCTGGCTCCGGTTGTTCGACTTCGACACGCACGCCTCCTCGCTGCGCCCGCTCCCGGATGACGGCGCCCGCTTCGTGGTGGGCCGCGGCCCCGACGCCGCGCTGACCCTGCCCTGGCCGACGATCTCGAAGCGGCACTTCGCGTTGCAGCGCGATGGGCGGGGCTGGCACGTGCTGGATCTCGCCTCGGAGAACGGCACCCGCCTGCAGCGCGGCGCGGGCGGCGAGGACGAGCGCCTGCACGGCAC
>CALNBU010000885.1 GCA_937875615.1 uncultured Archangium sp. | reverse complement strand
GAAGTTGTTGCACGTCACGCGCCAGCGCATCGACCTCACCGTCACCGTCAACGGACACACCGAGGGCTTCATCAACGGGGCCATCGTCATCGACTCCGATGACCCCATGCGCAACCCCTTCGAGCTGCCGCTCCGCGGCACCATCACCCTGCCCTCGCTGGTGACCAACGCCCCCGACGGAGGCTTCGACTGGGGCACCGTGCCGCTGGGCTGGGTGGTCCCCAAGCAGCTCGAGCTGCGCAACAACGGCTACGGCGCCATCACCGTCTCGAGCATCGGGCTGGCCGGCGGCAACGGCACCTCGCCGCTGCTGTCCTTCAGCGGGCTCCCGGCGCTGCCGCTGACCCTGGAGCGCGGCGAGACCGCGCAGTTCGACATCAACCTCCGGGCGCAGACCATGTGGAACGGCGCGCTGCCCAGCATCGCCATCCGCGCGGAGAACCCGACGCCGCACAACCTCATCGTTCCGCTGCGCGCCGCGGTGCGCAGCTGTCTCGACAGCTGCAGCATCGTGAACGGCACCGCGGCCTGCAACGCCACCACGCAGACCTGCAGCATCGGCGCCTGCTTCAACAGCCCCGCGCAGGGCACCTGGTACGACAACGACGGAGAGCCCTCCACCGGCTGCGAGTGCCGCGAGATCGACCCCAACGGTGACCCCAACGGCGACGGCTGCGCGGAGGGCGTCGACATGGGCAACTTCCGCGACGGCGACGGGCGCTCGGCTACCTACACCGGCATCATCCACGCCACCTACCCCAGCGGCACCCGCATCGACGACGTCGACTACATCTCGTTCTACGCCGAGGACGCCAGCCAGGTCTTCGGCGAGGACTACGACGTGCGCATCGACCTCACCAGCGCCGACCCCGGCATCTTCATGTGTGTGAGCCGCCGCGACTCGGCCTCCTACCTCCCGGTGAGCGAGTGCGGAGGCAGCGAGAGCTGCGGTCTCCGCACCTTCCGGCGCGATGGCTCCTACGGCAGCGAAGACGGCGCGCGGTACACCATCAAGGTCTACCGCACCGCCTCCAGCACCCCGAGCTGCACTCCGTACACGGTGTCGATGCGCAACGGCTGAGCGCTTTCTTGAAATCCCACATGTCGCAACACCTCGCGGCCTGAGTTTTCGGCGCGCGAGGCGCTGCGTGTTGGCTCATGGTGCTGAGATGATCGAACAACTCGTTGGGCAGTTCCTGGGTTCCTCCGACGGAAAGAGCACGCTGACGGAGCTGGCCGGCCAGCTGGCCAAGGCTGGGGTGCAACT
>CALNBU010000884.1 GCA_937875615.1 uncultured Archangium sp. | reverse complement strand
GCTGCTCTCTGCGCGGGCGGGCGGCTGGGCGGGCGACGAGCGGGGCGGCGCCACTGGCACCGGCGCCGGCGCTGCCACCTCCGCCGGGCCGCCGGTCTCGACGCGCAGGCACTGCTGGAGCCAGCCGAGCAGCTTCGGGAGGTCCGGCGCCTCGCCCTGCGTCGAGCCCGCCAGCACCTGCACCGCGTCGCACACCACCAGCATCGCGTCGACGGAGGCGGCCTGCAGCGCGTAGTCGCGGCCCGCGCTGGCGCGCACCAGCTCCTCCATCTCGTGCACCAGCGAGTTGATGTCGCCGTAGCCCATCATGCGCGCCTCGCCCTTGAGGCTGTGCAGCTCGCGCAGGGTGTGCTTGCCGGCCTCCACGTCGGGCCCGGTCTCCAGCGTCATCAGCGCGCGGCTGATCTTCCCTGCGCGCTCCACCACCAGGTCGCGGAACTGCGCGAGCAGCTTCTCCTTCGCGGCCACGTCAGCGCTCTCCGCGCCCGGTGAAGCGCGTCACCACCGAGTGGAGCGTGGTGGTGAGGGTCACCAGCTTGCCGTTGACCTCGCCCAGGCGCTGCGTGATGGCCAGCTCCTGCTGCGTGCCCGCCAGCACGTCGGCCATGGAC
Source organism: uncultured Archangium sp. (assembly GCA_937875615.1). GTDB lineage: Bacteria > Myxococcota > Myxococcia > Myxococcales > Myxococcaceae > Archangium_A. The sequence continues at coordinate 1,423 of CALNBU010000884.1, read as the reverse complement.
TCGGCGAGCTGGTTCGTGCCCACCTCCTGGTGTCGGGTGGCCTGGGTGATGTCGCGGGTGGAGTCGGCGGTGCGCTGGGCCAGGTCCGCCACCTTGTCGAGGGCCTGGGTCACCTCCAGCGCCAGCGCGGCGCCGCGGCCGGTGAGCGCGCTGCCCCGCTCGGTGGCCTCGGAGGTGCGCACCGTCGCGTCGCGAATCTCGGAGATGAGCTCTTCGACCTCGGCGGTGGACTCCAGCACGTTCTCGGCGAGGCGCCGCATCTCGGCGCCCACCAGCGCGAACCCCCGGCCGGCCTCACCGGCGCGCGTGCCCTCCAGCTCGGCGGAGAGCGCCAGCAGGTCGCTGCGGTCGGCCACGGTGTTGATGAGCTCGACGATGCGGCCAATCTGCTGCACGCGGCTGCGCAGGCGCACCACCGCCTGCGCGATGCTGGCGTTGTCCTGCTTCATGCGCTCCACCGAGGCGAGGAACGCGGCGGCGTCGAGCGCGCCCGTGCGGGCGGCCTCCCGGGTGCGCACCGCGAGGTCCTCGACCGAGGCCGCGCTGGTGGCGATCTGCCGGGCGCTGCGCGCCAGCTCCTCGGTGGTGGCGTTGGTCTGCCCCAGCGCCGCGGCCTGCTCGGCGGCGGTGGCCTCGAAGCGCCTGGAGCTGCGGGAGACCAGGGTGGTGGACCCCGCGACGTCGCGGCCGGCGTGCACCACCTTCTTCACCAGCCACGCGAGGCGCTCGTGCAGCAGGGAGAAGACGCTGGTGACGCGCCAGGTCTCTCCGTCGGCGGCGATGTTCCGGGGCTCGCCCAGCTCGCCGTTGGCGAGGGTCTCGGCCTCGCTCACCAGGCGGCGGAGCGGGCCGGCGATGCTGCGGCCCGCGGCGCGGGCGGTGATGAGCGCGAAGAGCACCGCCAGCACCGCGGTGGCGGCGAGGTGGAGGACGAAGTCGGCGCGCCCGGCTTCGGTCGGGCCGGCGCGCAGCGCGGCGGCGGTGAGGTCGAGGCAGGCCAGCAGCGGCGTCAACACCAGCAGCGTCGCCAGCACCACCGCGTAGCGGCGGACGCCCCAGCCGCTGCGCACCGCGGCGTTCACCACCTCGCGCTGAGGCAGCCCCACGGCCAGCGCGTCGCGCGCGTCGAAGCAGCGGTTGGTGACCAACAGCGAGGCCAACGCTGCGGCCAGCGGCCCCAGCAGCAGGCCCATCAGGGTGAGGCGACCCAGGACCACGAGCGACGCGTCGTTGAACAGCACCAGCCCCAGGCCCAGCAGCGGAGAGAGCACGGCCCAGGTGACGAAGGACCCGCGGCCCACCGCGCCGGGGAGCACGCTCAGCTCGCGCAGCGCGACCAGGCGGTTGGCGGCCGAGGTCGGGGCGCGGAGCTCGAGCAGCGCGCGGAAGGTGGGAATCCGCCGGCGGGTGCGCCACAGCAGCG
>CALNBU010000883.1 GCA_937875615.1 uncultured Archangium sp. | reverse complement strand
CGTGAATTCGGTGCGAAGCGTGAATTCGGTGCGAAGCGTGAATTCGGTGCGAAGCGTGAATTCGGTGCGAAGCGTGAATTCGGTGCGAAGCGTGAATTCGGTGCGAAGCGTGAATTCGGTGCGAAGCGTGAATTCGGTGCGAAGCACGAGTTCGGCGAGAAGCGCGAATTCGGTGCGAAGCGCGAATTCGGTGCGAAGCGCGAGTCCGGTGCGAAGCGTGAGTTCGGCGCGAAGCGTGAGTTCGGCGAGAAGCGCGAGTTCGGCGAGAAGCGCGAGTTTGGCGAGAAGCGCGAGTTTGGCGCGAAGCGTGAGTTCGGCGCGAAGAAGCCCTTCGGCGAGAAGCGAGAAGGTGTCGGCGCGCGGACGTTTGGTGGCAAGCGAGACGGGGCTGCGCCCCGCGCCGCCGGCGCCGAAGAGAAGGTGCCCGCGTCGCGGCGCCTCGGCGCGCCGAAGCCGGGAGACCGCTTCAAGCCCCGGCGGCGGCTGGACCCCCGGAAGCCCTGAGGCACCGGCGCGGCGGTCCTCTGACATCGCCGTCAGCCGTGACAGTCGCGCCCGTGCGCTCTGTGGCCTCCGCCCCCGCGTTGCGAGCGCCGGTGGCGTGGCCAACCCTTTGCAGTACGTCGCGCTCATGAAAATGACCCATCTGGTGGCGCTGCTCGTCGTCGCGAGCGGTTGTCGACCTGAGTCGTTGGTGACCGACGGGACGTACCAGTCAGACAGCACCGCGGCGCTGCCTGACGCCACGCTGGTGGTGGACGTGAAGGGGAAGACCGCCTCCGTCACGGTCGATGACGCCGGCGCCCCGGTCGTGCTCGAGCTCTCCGCGTTGCCCGTGGCCGACTGGGAGTCTGGCTGTCCGACGAACGTCTCCTCGGTCTCCGTCGAGACGTGGGTGGTGAACTCGAACCCCGCGGTGCTGGGGACGCTCTCGCTGCGCGACCCCCGCCTGCTCGCCGGCTGTGGGCTCGACGCCGCCGACGCGGACACCGTGGTCCTCACGGGGACCGGCGAGCCCAACGACACGTCGTACTTCATCCTCTTCCATCGCCGCTGAGCCCGGGCGAAGAGGCCGCCGCGCCGCGAGTCAGGTAGCCTCTCGCGGCATGGGGCACACCATGCCAGCGCTGTTCATCGGTCACGGCAACCCGATGTACGCGCTGGGCCACAACCGCTTCCACGATGGCTGGCGCTCGGCGGCGCTCGAGTTGCCCGCGCCCCGCGCGGTGCTGTGCATCTCGGCGCACTTCGAGACGCAGCACACCTACGTCACCGGCCACGAGCGCCCCGAGACCATCCACGACTTCTACGGGTTCCCCCGCAGGCTCTTCGACGTGCAGTACCCGGCGCCGGGCTCACTGGAGCTCGCGCGGCAGGTGCACGCGCTGGTGCGCTCGCGGCGGGTGCGCGTCGACGAGGGCCGGGGCCTCGACCACGGGTGCTGGAGCGTGATGACCGCGCTCTTCCCTCGGGCGGATGTGCCGGTGCTGCAGCTCAGCCTCGACATGAGCGCGCCGCCGGCGGTGCACCACGCGCTGGGGGCGGAGCTGGCGAGCCTTCGCGAAGAGGGCGTGCTGTTGGTGGGCAGCGGAAACCTGGTGCACAACCTGTCGCGCTACGACTTCAAGGACCCCGCGCCGCTCGACTGGGCGGTGCGCGCCGACGCGCTGCTGTGGGGCCTGGTCCAGGCGCGCGACCACGCGGCGCTCTGCGCGCCGGGGACGCTGGGTGAAGACGTGCGGCTCGCGGTGCCGACGCTCGAACACTACCTCCCGTTGCTCTACGTGCTGGGCGCGCAGCGCGACGGCGACGCCGTGCGCACCTTCAACGACGTCGTCGAGGGGAGCATGTCGATGCGCTGCGTGCGAGTCGGCTGAGGCCCGGACGATTCAGCCTCGCACCACGCGCCGCACGCCCTTCTGCTCGAGCCAGCGCTGCACCCGGTCTCGCAGGTCGCCCTGCAGCACCAGCGCGTCGCCTTCGAGGGCCCCGCCGCAGCCCAGCGCGCCCTTGAGCGTCTTGAGCCACGCTTCTCTCTCTGTGGGGCTCAGCTCCAGGTGCTCCACCACCGTCACCTCTTTGCCACCGCGGCCGGCGCGCTCCATGCGCACCACCGCCCTCGCCGGCCCCTTCTTCTCCTTCGCGGGCTTCTCCTTCGGTGGAGGGAGCCCGTCTCTCAAGGCGCTCAGCGCCGCGAAGGGGTTGTTGAAGGGCTTCTTCTCGTCACTCATGGACCTGCGCCGTTGACCATCAGGTCGAGCAGGAACGTCGGCACCGACGGCGCGCTGCGGCCGTTCACCAGCACCAGCGGCGTGCCCTTGATGTCGGCGGCCTTCGCGTAGGCGAGGTCTTCGGCCAGGCGCTGCGCCGTCTCGGGAGACTTGATGCACGCCTGCAGCACCTCGAGGTCCGCGCCCAGGGTCCGCGCGAGGGCCAGCATCATCCCCTGGTCGAGGCGCCGCTGGTTGGCGAAGAGCTCGGCGCGCAGCTGGAAGAAGCGCGGGCTGGACTCGCTGCAAATCTGCAGCTTCGCGCCGAAGCAGCGCACCCCGTTGCCCAGCGTGCCGTTGACCGCCGGGTTGCACTCGCTGTCGAGCGGGTAGTAGCGCGGCTCGACCGAGAAGCTCCCCGGCGGCGCCAGCTTCTCGAGCTCGCCCAGCACCGCCACGAAGTCCGCGCAGTGGGGGCACAGCACGTCGGTGAACTCCACGATGCGCACCGGCGCGTCGTCGGGGCCGTGCCTGACGTGGGTGGGGTAGGCGGAGGCGTCGACCGACGGCGCCTGCCTCCACTCGGTGCGGGCCCAGTTGAGCGTCTCCCGCTCCGAGGCGGGCAGCCCGGCCAGCAAGGTGCGCGCGTCGGCGGGGCGCTCCGGTTGCGCGGGCGGCAGCGCCGTCGTCTTCTTCGGGGTGTTGCTGCCCGGGTACTGCAGCGCCAGGAAGACGGGGAAGCTCAACACCAGCCCCCACCCCAGCCCGCCGGCCACCGCGCGGGGGCCGGGCACGGCGGGGCCGCCGAGCAGCTTGAGGGCGCCGAAGGCGAACACCGCGGTCAGCACGTAGGTGCCGAGGCAGGTGAGGCAGACCGCCTGTGCCTGCACCGACGCGGAGATGAAGGTCACGCACGAGAGCAGGCCCAGCAGCGCCCAGGTCTTCACCGCGCCCTCGAAGAGCGTCGGTTTCTGGGTGAGCAGGAAGGTCAACACCAGCGCCACCACGCCCCACAGCACGCCCAGCCCGGCCACGGGGATTCCCAGCGTGTCGTGCACCAGGTGGGCGAAGGGGGAGTCCCACACCGCGGCGCAGTCGATGGTGGCGTTCACCGCGCAGGCGGCGGGGCGGCCGGCTCGGATTTCGAGCAACTCCAGCCACTGGTAGATGGCCAACCCCAGCAGCGCCGCCGAGGAGCCGAAGAGGGTGACGAGGGCCGACGGTCTGGGTGCTGGAGCCACGGCCGGGGCTTTAAGCAGCCACCCACACGTTGTGTCATCACCCATGCGCCGTTATTGAGGCCACATGCCCGCGCACGCCGTGCCCGTCGAGTACCAGGCCGCTACCACCACCGTCGCCGTGTTCGACGACTCCGCGCGGGAGCAGCTGCGCGTCACCGGCCCGGACGCCGTCAGCTTCATCCAGGGCATGGTCACCAACGACGTGGCCGGGCTGGCGGTGGGCGAGAGCTGCTACGCCGCGTTGCTGACGCCCAAGGGCGCGATGGTGGGCGACGTGCGGGTGCTGCGGCGCGAAGACGACGTGGTGCTGGACACCGGCGCCGGGCGCGCGGGCGCGGTGAAGGACTTCCTCAACCGCTACCTCATCAGCGAGGAGGCCGAGGTGCTCGACGCACCGGAGCTGGCGGTGCTGGCCTTCGTCGGCCCGCAGGCCGCCGAGGCCGCGGCCCGGGTGACGCCGCGCGAAGGCGCGCTGCGCTCGTTCTTCGGGGGCGCCGACGTGCTGCTGCAGCGCGCGGCGGTGCCCGGGGTGCTGGCGGCGCTGCACGAGGTGCCGCGGTTGTCGGCCGACACCCTGGAGGTGCTGCGGGTGGAGCAGGGCGTGCCCCGCTTCGGCGTCGACATGACCGAGGTGACGATTCCGCTGGAGGCCAACCTGGAGCACGCCCTGCACTACAAGAAGGGCTGCTACATCGGGCAGGAGGTCATCGCGCGGGCCACCTTCCGCGGGCAGATGAACAAGAAGCTGATGCGCCTCGCGGTGGGCGCGGCCAGCCCCGGGTACAAGGCGGAGCTCAAGGTGGGCGACCGCAAGGTGGGGTGGGTCACCAGCGTGGTGGACAGCGTGAAGCACGGCCAGCACGTGGCCCTGGGCTACGTGCACCGCGACTTCCTGACGCCCGGCGCCACCTTCACCCTGGCCGAGGGCACCGCCACGGTGCTGTGACGTTCAGCGCGCCAGCCAGTCGGCGAAGGCCGGCGCGGCGGCGACGCGGTGGATGGCGGCGGTCACGCGCGCCGTCGCCACCTCGCGGGTCAGCTCCAGCAGGCCCAGCTCCGTCAGCACCTCCCGGACCGGTCGCGCCGCGTCGCGCTCCAGCAGCAGCGCGGCGGCGCGCTCCAGCAGGGCGTCGGCCTGCGGCGAGGCCAGCCAGTCGCGCACGCCCCGGCGCAGCACCTCCGCGCCGCCGGTGACGTCGAGGTTCATCAGCTCGCGCGCCAGCTGCGGCAGCGTCAGCTCCAGCACGCCGTCGAAGAAGGCCACCCGCAGCGCCGCGGCCTCCTCCGCGCGCGCGGGGTCGGCGGCCACGTCGGCGAGCTGCGCGAAGATGCGGTGCAGCACCGAGTCGGCGAACTCCGAGGCGCGCTGTTGCACCTGGGCCTCCACGCCGCTGCTGACCGCGAAGATGCGGTGCAGCACC
>CALNBU010000882.1 GCA_937875615.1 uncultured Archangium sp. | reverse complement strand
TCGTCGATGCCGTTGCACAGCTCCACCTTGCCCGGCGTGATGCGGTTGTCGAAGTCGTTGCAGTCGTCGTTGGTGGCCGAGAAGCCCGGCGGCACGGAACAGTTGAGCGTGGTGCCCGAGTGGAGTCCCCCCGCGCCGTCGTTGTCGTTGTCGCGCCAGTAGGTGGTGCCGGCGCAGCCGAAGACGTGGTTGGAGCTGGCCTCGGCGCTGTGGTCTCCGGTGCGCTGGCCGTTGCCGTTGCCCAGCACGGTGGCGGCGAAGAACTCCACGCCACCGGGCGCGGCCGGCGCCTTCCACTGCACCTCGAAGGTCACCGCGCCACCAGAGGCGGCGCGCGGCGAGGCGTGCACCACCGCGGAGCCCGCCAGCCGGGTGTTCTGCCCGGAGATGACCGTGAAGGTGCCGATGCCCTGCGAGGTCAGGTACAGCCCGCCGTTGCTCCCCGTGCCGGCGATGCGCACCCGCACGGTGACGGTGTCGCCCGGGTTGAAGGTGGCCGGCGTCAGGGTGATGGTGCTCTGCTGCGCGGTGCCTGAATGACAGCCGCTGCACGAGGCGGTCTCGATGCCGCCCACGCGCGCCAGCGCCACGGGCGCGACGCACAGCAGACAGAGGAGTGCGAGCCGGGGGACGACCATGCCGCGCTTTCAACACTCCTGCGTGTGGCGAGGCAACTGATCCAGCGAAGACGGAACGTCACCCCGAGGTGTCACCCCGGGTTGTCAGTCACCTTCATCGTTGGCAGGCTCCGCGCTTATGCGCCGACTCCTTCTCCTCGCATTCCTGGGCGGGTGTCAGGGTGTCCTCACGGGCCCTCCGGTGTGGCAACAGCCACCCACCGAGCCCCCCGTCGACCCGCACCCCACCACGCCGGTGACGGAGCTGGCGCCCTTCGAGCCGGCGCCGCTGCGGCCGCGGCTGCTGCTCTCGCACCAGTACGTCAACGCGGTGCGCGCCCGCCGCGCGACGTGCTGGTGAACGGCCTGACCGCCATCGGCGCCACGGTGCTGAAGATTCCGCCCTCCAGCGTGAACGACTACGAGGCCAACGCATACCGGGCCGCGCAGGCCGCGCTGCTGGCCCGCCGCTCACAGGTCATCTCCTGCACGCCGACCAGCAGCGCCGACGCGACCTGCATGCGGACCCTGGCCACGCGCTTCGTGCCGCTGGCCTTTCGCCGCCCGGCCACCGAAGCGGAGCTCACCCGCTGGACGGCGGTGGGCGTGGAGGCCGCGGAGGCCTACGACGACTTCGTCCGCGGCGCTGAATTTCTCCTCGCGGGGCTGCTCCAGTCGCCGGCCTTCCTCTACCTCGACGAGGTAGGTGAGACCGACGGCGCGTGGCGACGGCTCACCGCATGGGAGCTGGCCTCGCGCGTCTCGTTCTTCCTCACCAGCGGCCCGCCGGACGAGCTGCTGCGCGAGGCCGCCGCCAACGGCTCGCTGCTGACCGACGAGGGATTGCGCGCCCAGGCGGCGCGGTTGCTGGAGAAGCCCGAGGCCCGCGCCGCGTCGCTGGCGCTCTTCGACGAGCTGCTGGAGCTGCACAACCTCGACCACCTCGCCAAGGACAGCGCGCGCTTCCCGGGCTTCGACGCGCAGGCGCTGGCGCCCTCGATGCGGGAAGAGACGCACCGCGTGCTGCTCGACCTGGTCTTCGATTCACCCGGAGACTTCCGCGACATCCTCACCACCCGCACCACCTTCGTCGACGGGCCGCTGGCGCAGCACTACGGGATGCCGCCGGTGTCGGGCTGGACGCGCGCCACCGCCGCCGAAGGGCGCGCGGGCATCCTCACCCACGCCGCCTTCCTGTCGTTGCAGTCGCACCCCTCGGCGAACTCCCCCACCTACCGCGGCCGCTTCATCCGCGAGCGCCTGCTCTGTCAGGTCATCCCCGCCCCGCCGCCGGAGGTCGACACCAGCCTCCCGCCCGCCGCGCCGGGCACCCAGCGCACGCTGCGCCAGCGGCTGACCGAGAAGACCTCCGCCAGCCGCTGCCAGGGCTGCCACCGGGTGATGGACCCGCCCGGCTTCGCCTTCGAGCGCTTCGATGCCATCGGCCGGGTGCAGGCGCTCGACGACGGCCTGCCCATCGACACCAGCGGCTCGCTCGACGAGCGCGGCGCCTTCGACGACGCGCCGGGCATGTTGGCGCTGCTGCGCGAAGACGCGCGCTTCACCGACTGCCTGGCCCGGGTGGTCTTCCGGCAGGCGGTGGGACACGTCGACCTCCCGGGCGAGGCGCGGCCGCTGAAGGCCGCCGCCGACGCCTTCACCGAATCCGGCCACCGCTACCAGTCGTTGCTCGTGGAGCTGGTCGCCTCCGAGGCGTTCCGCTCCGGGGTCCTGGAGGACGCACCATGAAGCCCTTCCGCCTGAGCCGCCGTACCCTGCTGCGCGGCGCCGGAGCCGCGCTCGCGCTCCCCACCTTCGACGCGATGCTCGACAGCCACGGCGTGGCCTACGCCGACGGCACCACGCCGCCGAAGCGCTTCCTGGTGTGGTTCTTCGGCAATGGCGTGCGCCGCTCTCTGTGGACGCCGACCCAGGTCGGCACCAGCTACAGCCTGACACCGGAGCTGGCGCCGCTCCTCGACGAGGCCCGCGGCATCGACGTGCGCGGCTACACCTCGGTCATCAGCGGCTTCAACGTGAAGACCCAGCACCTGCGCGGTCACCACACCGGCGCCTGCGCGCTGCTGTCGGGCTCGAACATCGTCCCGCTGCCCGCCGGCAGCGCGCCCTACAACTCGAAGTTCGGCCGCAAGTCCATCGACCAGGAGCTCGCCGACGTCATCGCCGGAGACACCCGCTTCAGGTCGCTCCAACTGGCGGTCAGCAAGCGCTGGACCCGCGGCGAGGGCCCCACCCTGGCCAACCTCTCGCACCGCGGCCCCGACCAGCCGCTCACGCAGAACGCCAACCCGGCCAACGTCTACAATGAGCTGTTCGCGGGCTTCTTGCCGAAGGACCCCACCGACCCGCGCGACCGGCTGCGCGCCTCGGTGCTCGACGCGGTCAGCGACGACGCGCGGGCGCTGCAGAGCCGCCTGGGCGCGGCCGACCGTCAGCGCCTCGACGCCCACCTCACCGGCCTCTCCGAGCTGCGGCAGCGCATCCTCGCGCTCCCGCCGGTCATCACCTCCGCCTGCACCCTGCCGGCGCAGGTGACGAGCACCAACGCCGACAGCGGCGGCGTGGAGCCCATCGAGGACGTCTCCAGCATCATGAGCGACCTCATCGCCACCGCCTTCGCCTGCGACCTCACCCGCGTGGTGACGCTGCAGTTCTCCGGGTCGGTCGGCGGCCACTGCTTCAAGGTCCTCTCGCCCAGCGAGCCCCGCGACAACGAGCACGCCATCACCCACGAGAGCGAGCATCAGGCCAAGGTCGACGCCGCGGTGCGCTTCACCATGCGCAACTTCGCCTACACCCTGCACCGGCTGCGCAGCACCATGGAGGGCACCGCCGGCAACCTCCTCGACAACTCGGTGGTGCTCTGCACCAGCGACGTGGCCGAAGGGCTGGACCACTCCATCCACGACTACCCGGTGCTGCTGGCCGGCAAGGGCGGCGGCGCGCTCAAGTCGGGCTACCACTTCCGCAGCAACAACGGCCGCAACACCTCCGACATCCTGATGACCTGCGTGCGGGCCATGGGCGCCGGCCTCAACTCCGTCGGCCAGGACGAGGGCTACTCCAACACGCCCATCGCCGAGCTGCTCTCCTGAGGCGCCGCGCTCCGTCAGGGCGACGGGGCCGGCGACTTGAGCCACCGGGCGCGGAGGCGCTCGGCGCGCGCGCGCAGCTGCACCTCTTCTGAGGTGATGGAGGCCGCCAGCGACGCCGCGCGCAGCGCTGGCTCCAGCTCCCCGCGCTCCTCGAGCGCATGCGACAGCGAGGAGATTTCGTCACCCAGCGTGCGCCGCTGCTGCGCGGCGGGCAGCGCCGTGGGCTCCAGCGCGGCCAGCGCGCAGCGCCAGTGCGCCAACGCCTGGCTGAAGGCGCCCTGCGCTACTTGCGCGCGGAGGTCGACCAGCAGCTCGTCGCGGGTCTTCGAGACCCACGAGAGCCGTCCACCGGAACAGCGCGGGTCATCTTCGGCGCTGTCCCAACGCAGCCAACGCTCGCCGGGGCCCGGCTCCAGCGACGCCTCCAACCTCGGCAGCTGCTGCAGCGAGATGCGCGCGTCCACCAGATCCGGCGGACCTTCGCTCATCAACAGGTCCTCCACCAGGGGCGAGGGCTCGCGCACCAACACCACCCGCGCCCTGGGGAACAGCGCGCCAGCCTCCACCGCGTCGCTCCACGCCACCAGCGGCTGCCGCACGCCCCGCTGCAGGAGACGGTCCTGCAGCTCGGGCCGCGGCACCACCGCCGGCGCGGTCGTCATCACCGGCCCCAGCAGGAAGGAGTAGACGCCGGCCAACGAGGTGACGAGCAGACAGGCCAACAGCGCCGCCCAGGCCACGCCGCGCAGCGAAGTCTCGCGCCCGGACTCCAGCGTCGCCTCGCGGGCCGCGGCGACGCCTTCGCCCACCACCATCGCCAGCAGCGGCAGGCACCCGAGGAAGAGCGCGCGGGAGTTCGTGGTCCAGGTGGCCAGCACCACGGTGGTGGCCACCCAGGCCAGCAGGGTGGCGCCGCCGCGGAGATGAAAGCGCCGCCAGACGCAGGCCACCAACAGCGCGGTGAGCGCGGCCAGCAACCAGCGCGACTGCCGGTTGACGAACTCCACGGTGGCCTCGAGGCCCGCCGAAGACGGCAGCAGGCCATCGGGAGAGAGCTCCCCCAGCACCAGCATCCGCGCGCCGAACACCAACGCCACCACCAGCAGCCCGGCGGCCAGGAACCCCATCGCCTCGCGGGAAGCCCTGCGCCCTTCGACCCGCGCCGCCAGCCACCAGGCAGGCAGCGAGGCGAGCAGCAGCCACGCCGCCGACGGACGGAAGAGACAGAGCGCGCCCATCACCA
>CALNBU010000881.1 GCA_937875615.1 uncultured Archangium sp. | reverse complement strand
GTGGCTGTTGCTCCGGCGCGCGTAGCGCAGCGGTCACGCTCCGGGCCGCTGGCGCCTAGAGCCCGTCATGAGACCTGCTCCCCTGTTGATGCTGAGCGCGCTGGCCGCCTGTGCCGGCCCTGACGCGCACCGGATCCCCGCCCGCCAGACCGCGCTGTCCCCTGACACCGCTCCCGCTCCGCGCGCCACCGTCGCCGAGGTGCTGGCCCACGAGGATCCGCTCGCCGCCGACACCGGCGTGGGGCCCGTCGACGGCGGTGCGGCGCCGCACCACCACGCGCACGACGCCGAGGGCGTCGACCCGGTGTGCGGCATGAAGGTCGACCCGAAGACCGCCCGCGGCGGCTCCGTCACCGTCGGGGGGACCACGCACCACTTCTGCTCCGCCAGCTGCCGCGAGCACTTCTTGAAGCAGCAGGGAGGCACCCCGTGAACCGCGCCCTGACGCTGCTCGCCTGCGCGATCCAGCTGGAGTCGGCGCTGTCGAGCCGCGCGGCGCTCTCGCTCACGCTGCCACGCCTCGAGACGCCCGAGGAAGTCCCCGAGGAGGTGGAGACGCTGCTGCGAGGGCCGCTGTCGGCGGACGACGCCGTGCGCATCGCCCTGCTGAACAACCGCGACGGGCGCGTGGCGCTCGCCGAGGTGGGCATCGCCCGCGGCAACTACGTGCAGGCCGGCCTGCTGCCCAACCCGGAGGCGGAGTTCGAGATGCGCGGCCCCGGCGGCCCCCAGCCCCTGCAGATCGACCTCGGGCTGGAGATGAACCTGTCGGCCTTCTGGCTCACCGCGCTGCGCGCCGGCGTGGCGGCGTCTCAGCTGGAGGCGGCGCGGCTGCGCGCGGCGGGGCTCCTGCTGGACCTCGCCTTCGAGGCCCGCGTGGCCTTCTACGAAGCGCAGGCCGCCCAGCAACGCCACCAACTCCGTCGGCGCGCGCTCGCCGCGCAGCAGGCGTCCTACGAGGCGGCCGCGGAGCTGGCCCGCGTGGGGAACCTCCCCGCGCTCAGGGTGGCCAACGAGCTCGCCGCGGTGGAGCTGGCCCGGGTGCAGGTGGCCGAGGCCGAGAACGCCTGGCTGGACGCCCGTGAAGCCCTCACCCGCAAGCTCGGCCTCACCGGCGCCCACACCGGGTGGGCCCTGGCCGGGCCGCTGCCGCTCCCCACCCCGCCCACGGCCGACGACGCGCTGGAGCGGAGCGCCCTCGACGCCAGCCTGGAGTTGCTGGAGCTGCACCAACAGGCGGAGGCCGCGAGTCGGAAGGTGGGCCTGGCGAAGACCGAGGGCCTGCTGCCGCACGTCTCCGCGGGGTTTCATGGCGAGCGAGACGGCGTGCTCTGGGAGCTCGGCGCGCACCTCACCGTCGCGCTCCCGGTCTTCGACCGCGCGGAGGGGCGGCAGCTGGCCGCGAAGAGCGAGTACGCACTGCTGCGCGCCCGCGCCGAAGGGCAGGCGGTGCAGGTGCGCTCCATGGCCCGGGTCACCTGGAACCGCGCCGAGTCGGCCGCGCGCCGCGCCCTGCACTACGCGCAGCGGCT
>CALNBU010000880.1 GCA_937875615.1 uncultured Archangium sp. | reverse complement strand
TCTCGCCGCCGATGACGCGCACCAGGTCCACCTGACACTCGGAGCATTGGCCGCTCAAGGCGTCCGGATCGATCTTCCCTCCAATGCTCTCCAGGCCTGGAAGGTTGTGGTGCAGCAGCAGGCGATTCAAGTCAGAGACGTCGACCCAGAGACCACCGCACTCACTGCACTTGCGAAGCGTCTGGTCGTCTTCCGCCAACTCGACCATCTCGACGTCGCAGCTCGGGCACTCCATTGTTTAGTTCAGCTCCTGTAAGGGGTTAGGGGTCCAAAACTAGCGAGCAAGCGAAAGTGAAAGCAAGGCGTGTTGTCGACTCACTGCCGGATGCGCTTGATGTCCGCGCCCAGCGCGCGGAGCTTCTTTTCGAGGCGCTCGTAGCCGCGATCGAGGTGGTACACGCGGCCGACGGTGGTCTTGCCCTGCGCGGAGAGGCCCGCCAGCACCAGTGACGCCGAGGCGCGCAGGTCGGTGGCCATCACCGGGGCGCCGGAGAGCTGCGCGACGCCTCGCACCACCGCGGTGTGTCCGTCGACGGTGATGTCGGCGCCCATGCGGCGGAGCTCCGCCACGTGCATGAAGCGGTTCTCGAAGATGTTCTCGGTGATGACCGAGGTGCCCTCGGCGGTCGAGAGCAGCGCCATCAGCTGCGCCTGCATGTCGGTGGGGAAGCCGGGGTGCTCGCGGGTCTTGAGGTCGACGCCACGCAGGCGCTCCTTCGCCACGCAGCGCACGCCGTCCCCTTCGACGGTGACGCGACAGCCCGCCTCGCGCAGCTTCTGGATCACCGGCTCCAGGTGCTCCGGCGCGCAGCGCTCGACCAGGACGTCGCCGCCGGTGATGCCCGCGGCCACCAGCAGGGTCCCGGCCTCGATGCGGTCGGGGATGATGGCGTGGTCCACGGGCTGGAGCTCGTCGACGCCGTCGATGGTGATGATGTCGGAGCCGGCGCCGCTGATCTGCGCGCCCATCTTGTTCAGCACCCGGGCCAGCTCTTCGATCTCCGGCTCGCGCGCCGCGTTCTCGATGACGGTGCGGCCCTTGGCCAGCACCGCCGCCATCAGCACGTTCTCGGTGCCGGTGACGGTGATGAGGTCGAAGGTCACGGTACCGCCGCGCAGCCGCTTCGCGCGCGCCTCCACGTAGCCCTCGGTGAGCTCCAGTTCGGCGCCGAGCGCCTGCAGGCCCTTGAGGTGCTGGTCGATGGGCCGGGCGCCGATGGCGCAGCCGCCCGGCATGGAGACCCGCGCGCGCCCGTAGCGGGCGAGCAGCGGGCCCAGCACCAGCACCGAGGCGCGCATGGTCTTGACCAGCTCGTAGGGGGCCTCGGGGACCACGCCGCTGGAGGGCACGGTGATGTTCACCACGTCGCGCTTGCGGCCGGTGAGCCGCTCGGAGCTGGTGCCCATGGTGTCGAGCACCCTGAGCATGGTCTTCACGTCGGCCAGCTCCGGGACGTTGCGGAAGGTGTGCGTGCCGTGCGCCAGCAGCGAGCTGGCGAGGATCGGCAGCGCCGCGTTCTTGGCGCCGGAGG
>CALNBU010000879.1 GCA_937875615.1 uncultured Archangium sp. | reverse complement strand
CGTGCAGCACCCACGGCACCCAGTCGCGCAGCGAGGCTGGCAGCTCCTGGGGCTGAGGCGGCGCGGCGAGGGCGACGTGGGCGAGGGTGACGAGGGCGGCGAGGGCGCGCATGGAGAGCTCTTTCGTACGGGCTGCTTCAGGGGGAGCCGGAAGCTGGCACGATTCGCTTCGACCCGCGACGCTGTGTGAGAGTTCCACGCCATGAGATGGCTCGCGTGGAGCGTGGTGCTGTTGGCGTGCGGCCGGCCGACGCCGACGACGGTGACGTTCTCGCCGGCCGAGCTCCACTTCGGGCCCACCGCGTGGTGCCTGCCGCAGACGCGCACGCTGACGCTGCAGAACGACGGCGCGGCGACGCTGGAGGTGCGGGTGACGGCGCGCGACGCGGCGCACTTCGAGGTGCCGGCGGCGCTGACGCTGGCGCCCGGCGCTCACCAGCTCGAGGTGGTCTGGCACCCGCAGCCCGGCGTCGCCGAGGTGGCCTCGACCCTGCGCTTCGACGGAGACCTCGAGGCGGAGGTGACGGTGGGCCTGTTCGCCACGCTGGTCGACGAGGCGCTGCCGCCGCCGGAGCTGGACTTCGGAGAGGTGCCGCTCTCCGGGCGGGCGCTCCGCACCCTGCCCATCACCTCCACCGTCTCCAACTGGCTGCGCGTGGACGCGGCCTCCGCGCCCTTCTCGGTCGACGCCGGCACCTTCCCGCTCGAGCCGGGGCGGGCGGTGCCGGTGGAGGTGTCGTTCAGCCCGACGGCGCCGGGCGCGGTGCGCGGCAGCTTCCTGACGCAGGTCGAAGGAGAGTGCGCGCCGGTGCCAGTGGTGCTGTCGGGCGTGGGAGTGGAGTAAGCGCGGGACCCATGAGCGAGCTCACCCTGTACGTCGACGCCGGCTACCAGAGCCCCTGGGCGCTGTCGGCCTTCGTGGCGCTGGAAGAGAAGGGCCTGCCGTACACGCTGGCGCCGGTGAGCCTGGCGGACCGCGGCACCTTCGCGGCCGACTACCTCGCGCGCACCCGCCGCGTGCCGGCGCTGCGCCGGGGTGACTTCTGGTTGGCGGAGTCGACGGCCATCGCCGAGTACCTCGCCGAGTCGTTCCCCTTCCCGAAGCACCCGCGGCTGTACCCGGAGAACCTGGAGCAGCGCGCCACCTGTCGCGAGCTGCAGTGCTGGTACCGCAGCGACCTGACGCCGCTGCGCCAGGAGCGCCCCACCTCCACCTTGTGGGGCGCGCGGGCGGTGACGCCGCTGAGCGCCGCCGCGAGCCAGGCGGCCGAGCGGTTGGTGGAGGTGCTCGCGCCGCTGTTGGCCCACGGCGCGCCCACGCTCTTCGGGGCCTGGTGCATCGCCGACGTGGACACCGCGGTGATGCTGCAGCGGCTCCAGCTCAACGGGGCGGTGTTGCCGCCGGCGCTGCAGCGCTACGCGGAGGCCAACTGGGCGCGGCCGTCGGTCGCGAAGTGGAGCGCGCTGCCTCGCTGAGGCGCTACAGCGCGCGCTGCGATTCGCTGGGCACCGACTGGAGCTGCACCCGCATGCCGCCTTCGGCGAGGTGCCGCAGCGCCGCGGTGTCGGCGTCGTCGAGGAACACGCTGCGCGAGACCGCCACCCGCCCCGGCCCCGCATGGACGTTGCCCAGGTTGAGGGTGCCGTCAGGCAGACCGTGGGCCCGCGCCGCCACCGCCGCCGGCACGTCGCGGAAGAGCACCAGGGTGCGCACCGAGTCGGAGGCGAGGGCGGAGAAGTCGAGCTTGTCGACGGGGGCCAGCACCACCTCCACGTCCTCGGGCATCGCCAGCTCGTAGGCGGCCCGGGCGAAGTCGTCTTTCGCGGCCGTGTCGTCCGCCACCACCACGCGCTGAATCCTGAGGTGCGGGAGCCAGGCCTCAATCACCTGCCCGTGAATCAAGCGGCTGTCGATACGGCTGAGCGAAATCACAACGACTCCAACGACTCAGGGGAGCGGACGGTTCTTCATCGGCCGACGAGCCCGACGAGTTGTTTCCCTGTAACCGAAAAGCACCCGCGGGGGTGTGTCAGGAGTTGTCAGACACCTTGAAGCGCCCGGTGACCGCGGAGAGCGCCTCCACGTTGTACTGGAGGTCCTGGGCGATGGTGGTGGTGCGCCCGGTGGCGTCCACGCCCTGCTTGACCAGGTCGGCGACGTTGCGGGCGCCGGCCACGGCCTGCTCCGACGACTGGCGCTGCTGGCGGGTGGCCACCGCAATCTGCAGCGCGGCCTCCTTGGTGCCGCGCGAGAGCTCCAGAATCTTTCCGAAGGCGTCCTGCGCGCGCTCGGCCACCGCCATGCCGCGCTCCGAAGAGTCGACGCCCTCGCGCGCGCGTGACACCGCCACGTCGCCCGAGGCCTGCACGTTCTCCACGATGCGGCCGATGTCGCGGGCCGACTGGGCCACGTTCTCGGCCAGCTTGCGCATCTCCGCGGCCACCACCGAGAAGCCCCGGCCCACCTCGCCGGCCTTGGTGCCCTCCAGCGCGGCGTTGAGCGCCAGCAGGTCGGAGCGGTCGGCCACCTGCTTGATGACCAGCGCGATGCGGCTCACCTGCTGCACGTCCTGGTTCAGCCTGGCGATGGCCTCGGCGATGTCCTTCACCTCGCGGCGCAGCTCCGACATGCCGCCCACCATCTCGCTCACCACCGCGCGGGCCTCGTCGACGGCCTCGTTGGTGCGCACCGCCGCGCCCTCCACCACCTCGGTGCTGCGGGTGATGCTCTCCGCGGTGCGCGAGAGCTCCTCGAAGGTGGCGGCAATCTGCTGGGCGTAGGCCGACTGCTGGCTGGTGACCCGCGTCTGGTCGTTGCTGGCCGAGGTGAGGCCCTTCGAGGCGTTGGCGAGCGCGCCGGTCATGTCGACCATCTGTCGCACCAGCGCGCGCAGCGACGAGACCATGTCGTTGACGGAGCTGGCCATGGAGCGCACCTCGGTGGAGCCGCCCACCTCGACCTGCTTCACGGTGACGTCGCCGGAGGCGACCTCGCCCGCCACGCGCGACACCACGCCCAGCGGCCCGGCGATGGTCGCCGACACGAAGAGCGCCAGGGCCAGGCCGAGGCCCAGCGCCGAGAGCAGCACCCACACGCCCACCACCTGGTTCTCCCGCTGGCGCGCGTAGAGCGACTCCATGGACACGCGCACCACCAGCGTGGCCTCGTAGTCGTCGTCTCTCGCGGTGCAGCGCACCTCCAGCAGCTGGCCGCGCGAGGTGTGGCAGGTGCCCGGCGGAGGAACCTCGAAGCGGTCCGGCGGGAGGTCGCCCTTCACCTGCACCGCGTTGTCGTCGCGCACCTCCGTCGAGCGCACGCCGCCCTCGGTGCGGCTGGTCTCGGGGGAAATCGTCAGCACGCCCAGCTGCGTCACGTTGCCGCCCGCGCGCACGCCCTCGAAGATGCCGTTGAGCTCGGCCTCGGTGGCCAGCCCGTCGCGGATGAGCCGCATCACCGGCGCCGCGTTGTTCACCGCCAGCTGGCCGATGCTGATGGCCTGCTTCTCGAGGGCCTCGCTGGCCTGCTCGTTGAGGCGCGAGGGGAAGTAGATGGAGGCGAAGAGCGCCACCGCCACGCAGGGGAGGCTGACGGCGATGCCTGCCTGCACCCGCAATGACAGTCTGGACCAGAGGCTTCCCATGCCTGCCGCGAGCGTGCCACGCCGTCACGCTCGGCGCTCGTATTTGATTACCGCGGCGGCACGCCCGCCGCCGCGCCGCCGCCGAACACCGACTGGAGGTAGCCCACCAGCGCGTCCACCTCGGCCTGCGTCAGCAGCTTCCGCATGGGCGTCATGGCGGTGCCGTCGATGCCGCGCTCCAGCACCTCGATGATGCGCGCCCGGGTGGGCTGCTTGCGGGTGAAGTCCGCCGGCGGCCGGGTGAAGTGGAGGCGCGAGGGGCCGGCGCCGTCGGCGTCGGTGCCGTGGCACGCCGCGCAGCGGATGACGTACACGTCGCGGCCCAGCTTGAGCTGCTTCGCGTCGCCGGGCTGCGGCGCCGGTGGCGCGAGGGAGTCGATGAAGCGCAGCAGCGCCGCCTTGTCCCGGCTGGTGAGGTCCTGCTGCGCCGGCATCGCCGCGCCCGGCACGCCGTTCCACAGCACCTGCGAGAGCAGGTGCGCGTCGAAGCGCGCGGCGGTGAAGTCTGCCGGCGGGGGCTTGAGCGCCGCGGCGGCCACGCCGTTCCCCTGGCCGCCTTCTCCATGGCAGACGGCGCAGCGCAGCGCGAAGAGGCTCTTCCCCCGCTGCAGCTCGGTGTCGCCGGCCTGCGCCGCCACCAGCAACAAGGTCGACAGCCACAGGCCGCTCATGGCGCCCTCCCTTCGGCGAACTGCGCCGCGCGGAGGTACTTCACGATGGCCCGCGCGTCGTCGTCGGTCATCTGGTTGTAGGCCACCGCCCAGGGCATGGCCGGGTGCAGCGGGCGCCCGTCGCGCGCGCGGCCCTCGCGCATGGCGGTCAGTATCTCCTCATCGGTCCAGGCCCCGAGGCCGGTCTCCACGTCGGGCGTCAGGTTGGGGGGCGTCAGCCACACGCCGCCGGGCAGCTTCAAGCGGAAGCCGCCGCCGGCCAGCGCGTGGGCCTCGTCGTAGGTGCCGTCGGCCTTCCGCGGCGTGTGGCAGTCTTTGCAGATGGCGATGCGCGTGAGGTACTCGCCGCGCTCCACGGTGACGCCGGCCGGCGCGGTCTCCGGGTGCGGCAGCGCGGGCAGCGGCGGCGGCGGCCGGTAGTCGTAGCGGAGCTGGTTGTCGGGCGCGGCCACCTCGGGCGAGGGCAGCGTGCGCAGCCAGGCCACGATGGCCGCCAGGTCTTCGCTGGCCAGCGTGGCGTAGAGGTCGGTGGGCATCTGGAACTTCCAGGCGAGCTGGCCCCGAATCGCGGCCTCCAGCACCCGGGGCTCGAACCTGGCGGCCACCGCGGCCACGTCGGCGCTGTGCACCACGCCCCAGGGCCCACCGAAGGGGATGCCGCCGGTCATCAGCTTTGTCTCGTCGACCGCCCCGCTGTCGGTGCGCGGGGTGTGGCATTCGACGCAGGCGGCGATGCGCGCGAGGTACGCGCCCCGCGCCACGTCGTCGCCCGGCTGGGAAGTGGGCGGTGGGCTGGGCGGAGTCGGGGCGGGCGGCGGAGTCGGGCGTGCGGGCGCGGCCTCACGGCACGCAGCCAACAGCAGCCCGCCCAGCAGCATCAGCATCGGGCGTCGCATGACGACTTTTTCTCATCTTCTCTGTCGTCAGAGGTGTTTTTCCTCCTCGAGGGACATCGGGTACACAGTGGCCTCTTTTCGGGAGGAGACCTTCGAATGAAGCCTGATGACGACGTGGTGCGGCGGCTCGAGCAGTGGGGCTTCGACACCGGGCTGCTGCAGACCTTCGCGCAGCGCGCGGCGGCGGCCGAGAGCAACGCGGTGAAGGGCGCGCTGACGCCGCCGGCCGAAGGCGACGTGGCGCCGTTGCCCGCGCCCGGCACGCCGGAGCACGCCGCGCTGAGCGCCCGCGGCCT